>JAHWIM010000008.1 GCA_019322535.1 Candidatus Woesearchaeota archaeon | reverse complement strand
CCAGGAACTTATATCTTCACAGTAGATGTAACTGCAGATGGAAGTCCCTATGGAAAACACAAGATATATGTAGAAGTTCCTTAAAATCCCTTAACTAAATCTCTTAAAGCTTGTTCTTGATTTTCTGCTCCTACAACACCAGATGCAACTAATACACCAACTGCTCCTAACTTAATACTAGTCTTAACATCTTCTGTTGTTTTAACACCTGCACCAACTATCAAAGCAACATCTCCTGCTCTTTTAACACTTTCAGTAATTACTTCTGGTTTTGAAGTTGAAACAGAAATCTCTCCCCCAATTAATTCAGGAGGTTCATAAGCAACATAATTAGGCTTTAACTTGGCAATCTTTTCTACTTCATCAGCATCTTTAGCACAGACAACAACAGGAAATCCAAGCTGCTTGCATCTTTTTATTGTTGCTTCAATCTTGTCCATAGGAATCCTGTTTTCAGAATGATTAAGTATTGTTCCTGCTGCTCCATTTTCTTCAACATCTTCAATCAAAATATGGCCTGTAAATGCTCCACCTTCTACTTCATCAACATGCTGGCAAAAGACTTTTAAAGCCTCTGCTTCTTTATTTACTCTGTAAATATCTGCTGCTTGAACAACAGCTATAATCTCTTTTTCAGTTTCTAAAGCTACTTTCTCACATTTCTTAGCTAATTCTATTGCCTTAAGACTGCTTGCTCTTTTATATACTTTAAAATTCACAAAAAGTACTGGCTCTTTAACCATGATTATTACCTCCTTAATTTCTTTTTTATTTTATTTTGTATTATCAAAATAATAATTCCAACAACCAACACAAAGACTGCTGTTATAATTATTCTATATGCAATTAAATTAACTGCATCTATAAAAAATTTTGCAGGAAAAAGCTTTACTAAGTTATACTCAACAGGAAACTGCCATCCTCCTTGCGGAAAAAAAACATGATGAAATTTGGTAAATGTTCCTTGAAAATCCATCATAAAAATTCTAAAAATTCCTATTAAAACTAAATTCAATACTCCTCCGCCCACTAAAACAACTCCTGTTTTCTTAAAAAGTTCAAGTTTATTTTCTTTGTTCAGATTATAAATCAGTATAGCAAAAACAACTAAAAGAACAACAGAAATATAAAGAATCCATAATGAAGCCTGCACTAAACTCTTAACATCTTTCAAATGTGTAATTTCCTCTTCATTAAAAGAAACAAGATAACTTGTTCCAGCAGAAGTGTATTTCAGATAACTCGTCAGATCCTTAGCAACACCTAATGCATTATCAACATCTGGATTATACTGTTCAAATTCTTCATTATAAAATTCCAAATCAAAAGTAGCTGATTTAAAACTCAATAAACAAATTATTAGAGGAATCAATAATATTGATAGAACAACCAAAACCTTGCTAAGCTTTTTCTTTTGGTTTTGATTCATCTTTCCCCTCTTTTACTTCAGGCTTAACTTTTTGTTTATAATGATATTTAGGTTCAATCAAATGAATCAAGCCAAAAACCAGCATTAATCCAATAAATAAAATTAAGCCTGCATTCAGAGTGATTAAATCAAATGGCACTTCTGAATAAACAGTGACTATAGCAACATAAGCAATCACATTAATAGGCAATGAAGATGAAATAAAAAAAGCTAGTTTTTTAGGAAGCACATGGAAAAAGTTTGCAAGAAGCATCCAAATTCCGCTTAAGCCTACTATTGACGCAACAAATAACCCTTTAAGATTCTCAAATATAAATTGCCAAAATTCTAAATGAATATTATGTTCATAGAGATACCTAAACAGGTCGATAGATACAAAAAATAATACAATTGAATTTCCAACTGCTGTATTCCATCCAAGTTCTTCTTGTTTATATCTTCCAAAATAAAGCTCCATTAAGACCAGGACAATAATCATAGGCGTGATGATCCAAATCATGTTCTTATGGTTATACGGAGCAGTAACAAGCTCAATAAATCTAGGCCATAAATAGTCCTGGATATAATTTAAAAAAGAACTAAAAAAACCTGGTTCTGCTGCTGTTATATTAGTCAAACTAGCGTTTAATGCCATAGTTCTTAACTATAAGATATTTTCTCTTATCTTTATCCAAATCATAGAATTCAGATACAGTCTCTTTTAATTTTGATGAAGCGCTTCTTCCAAATGCTGCTGCCTCTATCTTACATCCAGCTGATCTTGCATGCTGCATTAAAGGAACAAAATCTCCATCTCCACTAACTAACACAACTACATCTAATTTAGGGGCTAATTCAATTATATCCATAGCAATTCCAACATCCCAGTCTCCTTTTTTAGCTCCTCCATAAAACACTTGCAAATCTTTTGATTTAATATCATAACCTATTTTTTCTAAAGCATCAAAAAATACCTTTTCTTTCATTGCTTCTGTTTTAATTACATAGGCAATTGCTCTTATCAATTGTCTTCCTTTAACAATATCTCTCAAAACATTTGCAAAATTAACTTTTGCTTTATACAAATTTTTTGCAGAATAATACAAATTCTGTACATCAACAAAAACACCAACTCTTTGTTCTTTATTAACCATTTTTAATCCTCCTTTGTAATTGGTATATGCTCTTCAAAACCACAATTAGTGCAATGTATCCTTCCTGTCTTAGGATCATACTGCAAAGTCAAATGAGCACATTTAGGGCATCTCTTAATAATTGCTGGAATCTTTTCTTTTAATTCTTCCTCTTTTGTATATTTTTTTAATTTCTTTTCCATGCCCTTTTTCCATTCTTCAAAAACACCCATTAAATCACCTATTTATGTTTTAGAATTAGAAAATAATACTATATAAATCTTACCTTCCAAATAATCTAGCAAAAAATCCTTTTTTTCTCCTAGGAACTATTCCAGGAGGCGGCGGTGGAGGTGGAGGAGGCACTCCAGCAGTAGGGCCTATTTTAGGAATTCTTGGCATCGGAGGAATTCCAGCAGGCATTTTTTCATCAGAAGGAGCAACTGTTTTTGCTTTTGGAGGCTCTTCAAACATCATCTCATGCCTTACAACTGGCCTGTGTTTTATAACAATGTGTTTTCTTATTAGTCTTTTAGGAGGTTTTATCATTGGTGTTCCTCTTGGAACTCTAAAAGGTGGTTTTTTAACAGGAACTTCAAGTTCTGCTTTTTTAACTCCTACTTTTTCTTTCATAACTTCCATTTTTTCTCTAAATCTGCCAAGTTTTTCTTCAGGAACACCTGCTCTTCTTGCTGTTTCATATCTCTCTTCCATCTCTTTCAATTGTTTTTCAATAATTAATAATTCTTGATAATTCTTGCCTACTCTTTCTTTTATCTTTTCTTCTAATTCTTCTATTCTTTTTCCTCTTACATCAACCATTTGATCTACTCTTCTTTTAAGATTAGTTACAACATCAATAATTTGACTGGTTTCTTGTGATCTGCTTTTTTGAACATTTCTTAGTTCTTCTTCAAGCATTTTTATTTGATTTTTTAGTTTCTCTATTGTTTCTACATCATACTTGCCTACTGCAGAAAGTGAATCCCTTATTGTACTTATTTCTTCATGTAATTTATCAGCAGACATCCCTTCTTTTTCCTGTCTTAAAAGAATTCTGCTTTCTCTTTTGAGAATCTTGTTTAATTTATCATCAAAATCTTCTAAAGCAGCTGCAACAGCTTCTTTTTTAACACCTTTTTTACTGACTAAACTTTTTAACCTTTCTACTTTTCTTTCAAGCTCTCTTCTTGCTTTTTCTCTTTTTTCTGCTTTTTTGCTTGCAATACTAACATGTTTAACAAAACGTTTTAATCTTTCTTCAGGAATCCTAGAAATAGCTTCTGCCATTCTATTTTTTCTTAAATAATCCTCCTAATAAACCCTTTTTCTTTGGTTTTGCTCCTGGTGGCCCCATAGGAGGCATTGGTCCTGGAGGCATCGGTGGCGGTGCACCAGGTTTTTCCCAAGGCGGAGGAGGCATTTGCCTTCCCTCTTGCCCAGGTGGCATTGCCCCAGGCATTGGTCCTGGAGGCGGGAATCTAGGAGGAGGAATTGGTTTCTTTTCTGGTTTTGGTGGCATTGGTCTAGGCTGTGGAGGAATAACTATTCTAGGCCTAGGCATTGGTTTCATTTTATGCATTGGAGGAGGCACTTTTTTTATCTTTTCAACTTCTTCTTTTAAATCATTAACCATGTCTGCTATAGTTACTATGCCTTGTGCTATTTTCTTGTTTTGGTCTTCAATATCATCCATTCTTGCAAGCAAGGGTCCAATCTTTTTGCTGACCTCTTCTTCAGCCTGCTCTTCTAATTTCATGCTCTCAGTTGCTTCCTGAAATAATTCCATCAAAGAATCAATACTGCCTGTAAGACTATTAACAGAATTCATAAAACTTTTAGAAGTGAAGGATTCTTTCTCAGCTTTTTTCTTTAAACCCTCAATCTCTTTTTTGATTTTTTTTATTTTCTTATGAGGCATTAGTTCATAATAAACCTCTTCTTTCTTAGGATTTTCCTCTGCCACCTTACCACCTTTTTTTTGATTTTTTGACTATACTTTTTATTACTATATGTTATAACATATATAAACTTTACGATATTTCTTTATGAGTTTTAAAGGGTAAAAGAATTAATTAGCTTTTTGATTTCTTATTACCATAAACCAGTTTATCCAGTCTTTGTTTCCGCTTATCCAACGCTCTTGGAATTTTGAAACTTCTGTTTTTCTATCTGACCTAATGCCAGGATCATGATAAAATACTTCTTCACCATCTACACCGTATACTAAAACATAATGTCCTCCTCTGCTTGAAGTATTAGCAATTGCTATATTGCCTTGTCCTAATTCACTAACTAATTTTTCCAGAGGATCTTTTAAAATCTGAACATCTCCATGCTTTACAACAGTACCACGACCAGCAAATTCTTCAAAAGCAACACCTTCTTCTTCAAATAATCTACGAATGTTTTGTTTGCTTGCGTAACCAGTTCCCTCACTAGCTCTTTTGTCAAGTATTCCAATTCTTTTTGCTAGTTCCATCTGTGGATATTTTTTACCAACATAAGAAAGAACCATCTGACAAACAGCAGCTCCACAAAAATCTCCTTCTTCTTGCATACAATAAGGTGGTCTAGCCATTTGTGAAAATAAATTTAGAGCTCTTTTATAAATGTTTATGAAATTTAAGAAAGAAAAAATAAAATTACATACCCATTCCTGGAGGCATTCCTCCTGGTGGCATTCCAGGTGGCATTCCGCCTTTGTCTCCGCCAGTTCCACCAGCAATTACATCATCAATTCTTAGAATCATATGAGCAACTTCTGATGCTGATTTAATTGCTTGTGTTTTAATTTTAAGTGGTTCAATTACTCCTTGTCTCCATGAATCAACTATTCTGCCAGTAAAAACATCTAATCCAGCCCATTTTCTTTTGCTGTGCTGAGCATTCAAATCAGTTAAAACATCAATTGGATCTAAACCAGCATTTTCAGCTAAAGTCATAGGAATTATCTCAACTGCTTCTGCAAATTTCTGAACAGCTAATTGTTCTCTTCCGCTTAAACTTTTTGCAAATCTTTGAAGGTTTCTGCTTAATTCAATTTCACAAGCTCCTCCGCCTGCAACTACTTTTCCAACTTTCAAAGCAGCAACTATATCTCCAATTGCGTCTTCAACAGCTCTCTTTATCTCATCAACAACGTGCTCTGTTCCTCCTCTGATTAAAATAGTGACAGACTTGGGATTTTTGCAGTCTTTAACATAAGTCATTTCTTCATCTCCAACTTTAACTGCCTGAACTGTTCCTGCATTACCAAGGTCATTTTCGTTTAGATCATCTAAATTTGTAACAACTTTTCCGCCAGTTGATCTTGCTAAAGCATCCATGTCACTTTTCTTTATTCTTCTTGCAACAAATATTCCTTGTTTAGCAAAGAAGTGTTGTGCCATGTCATCAACACCTTTTTGGCAGAAAACAACATTTGCACCAGATTCAACAACTGTATCTACCATTCTCTTTAACATAGCTTCTTCCTGGTCAATAAAAGCCTGCATTTGGTTTGGATCTGTAATTTGAATCTTTGCATCAATTTCAGTGCTTTTGATCTCAAATGCAGAATCAACTAATGCAATTTTAGCATTTTTAACAACATCAGGCATCCCTGGATGAACTTTTTCTTTGTCTAAAACAACTCCTGCAACTAATTCACTGTCTTCAACACCTGCTCCAACTTTTTTCTCAATCTTTATGTCTCCTCTTTCAACTTTTATTCCATCAGTTGCTTTTTCCATTACTTCTTTTATTGCAGTTACAGCTACGTTTGCTAGTTTTTCTTTTGCAACTTCAGCCCCTTTCCCGGTCATAGCAGTCATTGCTATTTTCTTAAGCAAATCAGTATCTTGAGAAGTAACATTTTCTGCGATAGAATTCAAAACTTCCTGTGCTTTTTCAGCAGCAAGCATATATCCTCTGGCAATTATTGTTGGATGAACATCTTTTTCAAGCAAAGATTCTGCATTTTTCAATAACTCACCAGCTAAAACAACTGCTGTTGTTGTGCCGTCTCCAACTTCTTCTTCTTGTGTTTTAGCAACTTCAACAATCATCTTTGCAGCAGGATGCTCTATCTGCATTTCTTCAAGAATTGTAACACCATCATTTGTAACAGTAACATCTCCTATGCTGTCAACAATCATCTTGTCCATTCCTTTTGGACCAAGAGTTGTTCTTACTGTTTCAGCTACTAATTTAGCAGCCATTATGTTTGTTTTTTGTGCATTTCTTCCAGAAGTTCTTTGTGTTCCTTCTGGTAAAATAAAAATAGGTTGTATTTGATTTTGATCTGCCATATTTCATCCCCCGTTATTTGTTTATTAATAATAAGACAGTATTTCTGTGAATAGCAAGTCTTTTAAAAAAATTGTGGTTTTTTTAGAAACTTTGTAGTTTCATTCCAACACCAAAATGCCTTAAATATTTTATCAATTCCATTGTCATCAAAGGTGTTGCACTTATCATTGTCTCTCCTATCATTATTCTTTTCCCCTCTCTCCATGACAATAATCCTTTTTCAGTATTTGCTTCTGAAATAAATCTATGCTGACCAGTTTCAGGATTATAACTCTCAAGAGAAACATTTAATGTAAAATTATCAGTAGGTTTAACTTCCTGGCCTGGAACAAAAAAAGTTTTTTGGCTTATATACATTCTCTTTTGTTTTATTAAAAGATCTAGAAGAGTATTTGAACAATTGCTTATTTCTTTGTAATCAACTAAAGCGTCTAATCTTTCTTGTTCTTTCTTAAATCGTTCTAAAGCAAGTTCTTCTCTTGCTACTCTTTCTTCTTCTGTTTCGCCTTCTTGTTTCGTAGGAGGCATATAATAACCATTACTTGCAGCTATATATTTTCCTGCCTTGCCAAAACCAGTTAATGCCATAAATAAAACTCTTGGAATCTTTGTTTGCAAAGCAAGCGAGCTTATTGCATTATATACATCTCCAATACCTTCTCTTCCAATACTAACACCATAATTACTGTAATCATCCGGAGGAACATAAGTTGAATGTGATTTAGTAAATATACTTTCTTCTCCATTAATTTGAGCTGGTTCTCCTTCTCTATATCTTGTTCTTATATCTGTTAAACCTTTAATTCCATCAGCATAGAATTTAACTATTAAACCAGGATCTGTATTTCCTGGAAAAACATCCATTTTTGTTCTTTGAGCTCTTCTTTCATTGCCTAAAAAATCCTCTGCTTTGATTTGAAAATTTATTTCAGTTGCACTTATACCTTTCTTTTTCTTTTTCTTTGCAGTAAAAGATAATTTTACTAATGTAGAACCTTCTATAGGAACAACCACAGGGCCAAAATATGTAGAACTAGCATAAGTTATTGTGGAAAATGGCCTTAAGTTAGGCTCATGAAAATCAGGCATATTTTTGGGTTTTTCATCTGGAAATGTAAGATACCTATCTGCAAGCCCAGTAAGCCATATTCCTGGCGCAATTACCACACCAGGCAAAGCTCTTATTTTTTCAGCACAAACATCAAATACTCTTTCTGATGATATTCCAGGTATTGATTTTAAAGTTGCAGCAAGAATTCCCTGAGATACTATTGACAACAAAAGAAGTTTTGCCTCTAAAGATTCTTGATGAACAGGATTTCTATCATGATTAAAAGAAAGACTTCTAGCAACATGCATATGGCTTATATCATAATCAAACTCTAATTTAAGAGTCTCCTTAGAATCTGATTGAATATAATCCAATAACTGCCCTATTCCTTTCTCTTCGTCCACATTCCCACCACTATAAATTACAAATAGAAATTAAATAGTAGAAAGATTATTTATAAATATTATGAAACTACACAGATAAACTTATAAATGATTATATGCAATCACAAAATTCAATATGATCATAACAATAGGCGGAACAATAGGAAGTGGTAAATCAACAGCAGCTAAGTTATTAGCAAAAAAACTTGGATACAAACACTATTCTATGGGTGATTTGCAGAGAGAAATTGCAGAACAAAGAAAGATTTCTTTGCTTGAATTAAGCAAATTAGAAGAAAAAGACAGATCAATAGATGAAGAAGTTGACCAAACACAAATTAATCTAGGAAGGAATAAAGACAATTTTATTATGGACACTCATCTTGGTTTTCATTTTATTCCTAAATCAATAAAGATATACATTGATGCTGATTTCAAAGAAAGAGCAAAAAGGATTTTTGCTGACAAAGTAAGAAAAGAGCTTAATATTAATATGGAAAACACAAAAAAGAATATTAAAACAAGAGAAGCTTCTGAAAAAAAGAGATTTAAAGAATATTACAATCTAGACCCTCATAATAAACAGCATTATGATTTAGTTGTTGACACAACAAACATAACTCCAGAAAAAGTTGTTGATAAAATTCTTGAATTCGTCAAAAAGAAATAATTATTCCTTGTCAACAGGTTTGCTTATATCCCAATCTTTTGCTCTTACTATATAGTCACCCATAGGTGGACTAAAAAGTTCTGCTGATGTGAATTCTCTATCAGGCTGTTCTAATAATTCAGGATGTAATCTAGAACCTTCTTGGCTTAATAGAACTGATTTTTTCTCTTTATCATAATTGCTTAGTACTTTCCTATAAACATAAACTTCTTCACCTGCATCAGGATCTTCACGAGGTGTTGGATCTTGTAGATAGTTTCCTTTTTTGAGAAAACGATCTGGAAAAATTGTTTTGTTTAATGGACAATCTGAATTAGCAATTATACCTTCAATATCAAGTCCGAATGTATCTTTGATGTCTGGCATAGCTCTGGGAAGAGAAATGAAGTTCTATTTAAAGCTTCTTGTTCTTGTTAGTTTTCCTATTTAAAAATAGTAAAAATATAAAATTTTATAAATAATCTCTTTTTGCCTATTCTCTGTTTATATAGTTTATAATGTGGGGAGATTTCAATGGAAAAAAATATTGCAGTTATTGAAGGTGATGGAATTGGTCCTGAAATTGTTGCAGAAGCTATTAAAGTTCTTGATACTGTCGCTAAAATAAGAAGACATACACTCCATTATAGGTTTGCTGATATGGGTGGAGCTGCATATGATAAAGCAACAGCTGGAATGTCTGAAGAAGAAAAAGAGAAGATTGATGGTTGGAATGATGAAGATAAAAGAAAATTAACATTACCTCAAGAAGCATTAGATACAATGGATTGGGCAAGAGACAGTAGAGGAGCTGTTTTATTTGGATCAGTAGGAAGAGCTGATTTGCCAAAAAGAACAGCTGAACTTGCATTATTAGGGATGAGAAAAAGATATGGTGTTGTCAATAATAGGCCTTTTATAATTGATCCAATTTTAGCTCATAATTCTATTTTATTTAGAGAACCAGTTGAAGTTTTTGGTTTTGAGATAATTAGTCCTGAAACTTCTTTATTAAATGGAACAACAATGACAAGTTATAATTCAAGCCAGACAGAGAAAAAGATTAGCAGGAAGGATATTGAGGCACTCATAACTGATGCTTTTGAAAAAGCAAAAGAAACAGGTAAACAGATAATGTGCGCAACAAAATACAATGTCCTTGTTTCTGAAAAAATGATAAGTGATGTTTTTGAAGAAGTTGCAAAAAGATATGAGGGCCAAGTTACATTAAACCCAGCAACAAACTGGCAGTCTAATCCAGATGCTAAGCTCAAATTCATACAAAGATACAAATATTGCGGCACTACTGCTTTGGATATAATTGAAACTGGCAAAGTTCCAACTGGTCAGCTCATCATTGACAACGCAGGCATGCAGATTGCAAAAGCACCTCATAATTATGCAAATACAATTGTTATTGCTGATGCAATGTTCGGTGATTTTTTGCAGGCAATTATTGACGTTGTGAGCGGAAGCAAGCCAGTCAATAAAAAGGCCCTTGATGAAATAAAGGAAAAAGGAATCAAAAGAACATTTATCAGAGAGCTTTGTGGTGGATTATATTTTGGCGAAAGAGGAGTAATTGCAAACGAGCATGCATATGATACAATGGATTATGATAGACCAACAATTGAGGATTTGGCTTCTGTTGCAAATAGAGTAAACAGCCAGCTTGGACTTGATACAATTGATTCACTGGAAATTGACGGCGTTCCAACATTCAAATTCTGGGCCACTGTCCTAAATGATGATGCTGAAAGGAAAGGATATAATGTAAGGCATCTTAATGTTAAAGAAGGTGTTGAAACTCTGCTTACTGATCCTGCTTCACTTGGAACAGTTATAGCATCAAATATGATGGGTGATATTTATACTGATTTGGCTGCTGCAGTTGTTGGAAAATCATTAGGAATAATGCCTTCTTCAGCTGTCAACTCAGATGGATTTGGAATTTATGAGCAAATAGCTGGAAGCGCTCCAGATATCGCAGGCAAGAATGAAGCAAATCCAATAGCAGAGATAAGAAGCGCTGCAATGATGCTTGAAGATTTTGGAGACAAAGAAGGAGCACAGATGATTTACAAAGCAATTGGAAAAGCAATTGGAAAAGCAAGAACTCCTGATATTTGGGAGCAAGGCTATGCGAAAGTATCAACCCAGGAAATGGGAGATTTAATTGTTCAATATATTAAGGAGGCTGCATAAAAATGGCAGGACTAAATATAACTGAAAAGAATGTAAAACGCAACCTATTCCAAGGAAGTATAGTGCCAGGAGAAGAAGCAGTAGTAAAAGTTGGCTGTTTGTTGACACATGATGTTTGCGGACCGCCTACAATTGGAATATTTCATAAAGAATATGGTAGAAATGCAAAAGTGTGGGATAGAGAAAGAGTAGTAATAATTCCAGACCATTATATCTTTACAAAAGATGAAAAAGCTGCAAGAAATGTTGATGTTTTAAGAGAATTTGCAAAAGAACAAGACTTGCCTTTTTTCTATGACAAAGATTCTCCAGCATATGCAGGTGTTTGTCATGCAGCATTGCCTGAACTAGGACATGTTATACCTGGAGAGATTATAATAGGAACAGACTCACATACAACAACACATGGAGCATTAGGAACATTATCAATGGGTGTTGGAAATACAACAGGTGCTCTTGTAATGGGTTCAGGATTGTATATAATGAATACACCAGAATCAATGAAGTTCAGATTTGACAACAAATTTCCAGATTATGTAATGGGAAAAGATGTGATATTAAGAATAATTGGAGATATTGGTGTTGACGGAGCTGAGTTCAAAAGCATGGAATTCTGCGGACAAGGTATATCAAGATTAAGCTTAGAAGAAAGGATGAGTGTCTGCAATATGGCAATAGAAGCAGGAGGAAATGGAGTAATTGCTCCTGATAAAAAAACAAAAGAGTATGTGCTAAAAAGAGCAGCACTATTATCAGAACCAGTACTTGATAGATTAATAGAAGAATTACAAAGTGATCCTGATGCAAGATATCTTTCAGAACATAGTTATGATGCAGTAACACTAGAGCCAGTCGTAGCAATGCCTCATTCTCCAGAAAATATAGCAAGAGTTTTAGATAAACAAGGATTAAAACTTGATAGTGCTTATATAGGAAGTTGCACTGGTGGAAAAGCAGAAGATTTCTACGCAGCAGCAAAGATATTGCATGCAGCTGGTACTAAAGTAAAAATTCCACTTTATATAGTTCCTGCAACATGGAATGTTGTCAGATTTATAGAAAAACAAACTATTGATGGAAAAACATTAAAATCAATATTTGAAGACGCAGGAGCAAACATGGATAGTTTCTACGAACCATCATGTGCAGCTTGTCTTGGAGGACCAGTAGACACTTATGGCAGAATAAATAATGAACCAGACCATGTAAGAGTATCAACAACAAACAGAAATTTCCCAAATAGAATGGGCAGTGGAAATGTTATATTAGCATCACCATTGACAGCAGCAGCATCTGCACTTAGAGGAGTACTAACAGATCCTAGGGAGTACATGAGGTGATAAAAATGACAGAAAATATAATCAAAGGAATTGTATACAAGTTAGGAGACAAGATTGACACTGACCAGATTATTCCAGCAGACAAATTGACATATGATCCTTCAATACCAAAAGAAAGACTACAATT
>JAHWIM010000007.1 GCA_019322535.1 Candidatus Woesearchaeota archaeon | reverse complement strand
AGATCTATTTTAGTAATAACTGTTAAGGCTTTTGTGTAAACTTTGTTTCCTTCTATTATATCAATAAGCTGATCAGCATCAATATCTGTTCTTATTAATATATCTGCATTATTTAATTTCATTTCTCTTGCAATATCTATAATTGTTTTTTTGTCAATCTTAGTCAATTTTACAGTTGAACCAACACCTATACCTCCTCTTTCTTTTTTTGTTATTTTTACATCTGGTTTTTCCTGATTAATCCTAACTCCTGTTTCATAAACTTCATTTAATACTGCTCTGTAGTGCTGAGGATACACTGCGTCAACTAAGATTATTATTAAATCAGCAGTTCTAATCATGCCTAAAACCTCTTTTCCACGGCCTCTTCCAGAAGCAGCACCAGAAACAATTCCAGGAACATCAATTATTTGTATTTTTGCGTGTTTGTATTCCATTAAACCAGGGATTGCTCTTAATGTTGTAAATGAATAAGCAGCAATATCTGATTTTGCATTGGTTATGCTGTTTAGTAGTGTAGATTTACCAACTGAAGGAAAACCAAGGAGTACAGCAGTTCCATCTCCTGTTTTTCTTACAGAATATCTTTCATCTCCTTTTGCTTTGCCTGCAGAAGATCTTTGTACAGCTCTTTCCTTGAGTACAGCAAGCTTTGCCTTCATCAATCCAATAGCATGCTGGGTTCTCTTGTTATACTTGGTTTTTTTTATTTCTTCTTCTAACTCTTTGATTCTTTCATTAGCAGTAAGCTTTTTTCTTTCAGTAAGCTCTACACTTTCTTTCTTTTTTGTTTTTTTAACTCCTTTTTTTCCAACCATAATATTACCCTATGTAAATCATTATTATAAAAAATCTCCCAGTGCTTTTATCTTACTTAACATTATTGATATTTTACTCTGAAAATATCTAATGTTTAAAAACCTTCTTAATCACATAAACTTTATAAAATACCATCTTTTCATAGGAAAAATGGCAGATTCAATTATATCAGCAATTTATGATCCTAATACTATTCTTCCACCATTCTTTACAAGATCAGTAGTTGCTATAATAATACTTCTTATGGGTTTTGTCTTAGGAAGAATTATAGGAAAGATAACTCAAAAAGTATTGCGTGAAATAGAATTAAATCGCATAATCAAAAAAGCCACAGGAATGAAAATAGCTCTAGAAGAGATCGTTGCAAAATTACTAACTTATTTTATCTATTTTATATTTATGATATGGGCGTTGAATGAATTAGGTTTAACAACAACAATTCTAACAATGATTTCAGGAGCAGCTTTAGTTATTATTATCCTCTCAATCCTATTAGCTATAAAAGATTTTATCCCTAATGCTTTTGCAGGTTTTGTTATCCATAGAAAAAGGCAAATAAAACCAGGAGACCGCAT
Organism: Candidatus Woesearchaeota archaeon; assembly: GCA_019322535.1. Taxonomy (GTDB): domain Archaea; phylum Nanobdellota; class Nanobdellia; order Woesearchaeales; family WJKL01; genus JAHWIM01. The sequence continues at coordinate 1,596 of JAHWIM010000007.1, read as the reverse complement.
AAAAACAGATGGTCTGCAAGGTAAAATAGCTAGAATCAGCTTAGTAGAAACAGAAATCAAAACAAAAAAAGGAGATACAATCTACATCCCAAATTCAATCTTAACTAAAAGAGAAATAATAGTTCATAAAAGAAAATCTAAGTAAGTTTTTCTAATAAACTCACAACATTCCAAATTTGTGTTCTTGTATATGACTGCAAGTTAACATCATCAGCAATTTCATCAAGTTCATGCAAAGCCTTATTTATCCTTAATTTTAAATCACACTTATCTTTCAAAGCCCCGAGAGTATTTTCAATTTTTTCTTTAACATTCCTAGGAACAGAAGCATCTGTCTTTAATTCTTCTAATATTTCAATGATTGGTCTAATATCTGTATCTGGCATTTTACTTCTTGGGCTTCAATTCTTTAACAATCTCAGACTGCATACCGCCTGCTTTTTCCCTCAGGCTTTTTTCTTGTTTTTCAACAGTTTTAATTCGCAATTCTGCTCTTTCCTTTTTTCCCTGTAAATCTTTTTTCAAATCTTCTTTGTTGCTGCTAACCATAATATTTCCAATAATCTTGTAAGATTCTTTTGCTGTTTCTAATTCTTTTAGTGCACTTTCTATCTCAATTAATTGAGTTTGAAATTGTTGTTTTTGCACGAGCATCCCTTGTAAATTTTGTTCAATCATTTGTAACTGACCAAGTTTTTTTTCAGTATCTTTATCCATTTTTTATACTCCCTGTTTTTTCATAAACAGTTAAAAGTTTTGTTATTGAATTTAGTGTTGCTCTCAAAGCAATTGAATCATCTGCATCAACTAAAAATAAAACACCCTCTTTTTCTTTTTTAATTTTAAATCTTGAACGGTCTTGTTCCTTTTGTTCTGATTGAAAACATTCATAAATGACTTCTGGATCACCAAAAGCCTTAATCTCAGCTTTTAACTTCATCTTGCCTTAACTTTAGCTGCAACTTGTCTGGGTTTAAACAGCATCTTACTTCCACAATAAGGGCATCTAATCTTTTTCCTCAAATATTCAGAACTTACTCTTTTATTACAATCAAAACATCTATAACTTCCCATCTTACTCCTCCTTCTTAGCCTCTTTTTCTTCAGCTTTTGCTTTCTCTACTTTTTCTTCCTTCAGTACAATCTTCTTCAAAGAATATGCTTTACCAGTAAATTTAGCTCCACATTTTCTGCAATTCCAAATTCCAGCGCTTAATCTTTTAACTTTCAAAGCATGGCAATAAGGACATTTATGTTTGCCTTTTTGAATAGATTCAATTTTAGCTAATTTCTCTTTAGGCCTTCTTCCATACCTTGCTCCAAATCTCTTAACAGAGCCAAATTTTTTAACAACTGCCATTTTTTTATCCTCAAAAATATGGGGCTACCCGGACTTCCACCAGTCCCCTTTTTACAGGCTACTAGGTTTGAACCGGGGTCGTCTGGTTTTTTTCTGCGAAACAGATTTATTTCGCTTACCCAAACCAGAAAGGATAAACCAAGCTACCCTATAGCCCCGACATGAGCTAGAAACTCTGATTTATTTTTAAACCTTTCGTTATTATCTTCTAAAACCTAACTTTTATATATAAGGTT
>JAHWIM010000080.1 GCA_019322535.1 Candidatus Woesearchaeota archaeon | reverse complement strand
TACAGAGAAGGAAGCAAAAAAGAGCAAGTATTAAATATTGGAAAATGTAAGGTATGTAAATGAAGAAAAATAATATTTATTTATGGACAGGAGAAGGTGCTGGTAAAACAACTTCTGCATTAGGTGTTTCTTTAAGAGCTGTTGGCCATAAGAAAAAAGTTGTAGTTATACAGTTCATGAAAGGAAGAAAATATATTGGTGAATACAAGATTATGCAGAAATTAAAGCCTTATTATCAGATTTTTCAGTTTGGAAGTCCAAATTTCATCAAACCACTAACTAAACCAACTAAAAAAGATAAAGAATTAGCTGCTAGAGGTCTTGAATTTGTTAGGAATGTTGTTAAGAAAAAGCCTCATTTGTTGGTTTTAGATGAAATTAACCTTGCTTGTGCAATTGGTTTAGTTAATATTGATGTAGTTGTTGATTTAGTGAAATACTGCAGTGATTATACTATTGTTTATTTGACTGGCAGAAAAGCTCCTTCTAAATTAAAACAAGTTGCTGGCTTTGTAAATGAAGTAAAATTGCTAAAATCACCAAAAAAATACCCAGTTAGAAAAGGTATTGAATGGTAGATTTTTATTTTCAAAATTGGATTATTTTATCTTTCACAAATAAACAGTAGTTGTTACTAGTGGTTACTAAATAAATAGTGTTTATAGACGAAAAAAAGGCTTTAAAGTTACTGTTTTAAATATTGTTTTTTAATGATTCATTTAAATTATATATTTTTAATTGTAGAAATATTTAAATACTAGTTTTTTGATAGATAATTTCTCAAAAAAACAAGATATTGTGTTTTTCCAAAAGACAAACGCAATATGTTGTGTTAATTATTAAGTGAAAACAAAACTATTTAAATAAAAGGACACAATATATTGTATGTTTGTAAGTGGGTTGCGGTTTATGTTGTTATTCAAGAAGGTGATTTATAAATGAAATGCCCCTTTTGCAGTTCAGAAACAAAAGTCATAGATAAACGTGGAAGTTCTGATTATGAGGTTAACAGAAGAAGAAGAGAATGTGGTGGATGTGGAAAACGATTTACAACATATGAAAGAGTAGAAATTACTGATGCTGTTTCTAAAATAAGAAAAAGAGATAATAAGATAGTTGATTTTGATAAAGAAAAAATAACTACTGTAATTTTTAAAGCAGCTGAAGCTGTTGGTGGAAAAGATAGAACTGAAGCAGAAAGATTAAGCGGATTAGTGGTTGAAAAGCTTAATAAGGATTTTAAAGGAAAAGTTCCTGGTGTAGAAAATGTTCAGGACATTGTTGAAAAGGTTTTGATTGATGAAGGGCATGCAAAAACAGCTAAGACTTATATCCTTTACAGAGATCAGCATAACAAATTAAGAGAAAGCAAAAATACGTTTGTTAATGTTAAAAATACAATTAAAAATTATATTGACAGGTTAGATTGGCAGGTTAAAGAAAACAGTAATGAAGCTTTTTCTTTTTCTGGATTACTGCTTTATACTGCAGGAGAAGTAATGAAGAATTATAATTTAACTGAAATGTATACATCTGAGATTGCAGATGCCCACAAAAAAGGATATTTTCATATTCATGATTTAAGCCATGGTGTTATTGGCTACTGCGCTGGCTGGAGTTTAAAGAATTTGATATTATTGGGGTTTGGAGGAGTTCCAAACAAAGTTGACTGCAAGCCAGCAAAGCATATGGGCACATTAGTGCATCAGATGGTTAATTATATTGGCTGCTTGCAGATGGAATTTGCAGGAGCACAGGCATTTAGTTCTGTTGATACTTTATTAGCTCCATATATTAAAACAGACAAAATGGAGTATAAACAAATTAAACAATGCATGCAGCAATTGGTATTTAGCTTAAATATCCCTTCAAGATGGGGAAGCCAGTATCCTTTTTCTAACTTAACTTTTGACTGGACTGTTCCAGAAGATATGAAAGACCAGGCAGCAATTGTTGGTGGAAAAGAACAAGATTTTACTTATGGTGATTGCCAGAAAGAAATGGATATTATTAATAAGGCTTTTATTGAAGTCATGATAGATGGAGATGCTAATGGAAGAGTATTTTCATTCCCAATTCCTACTTATAATTTAACAAAAGATTTTGATTGGGATAGTGAGAACTCAAAATTGTTGTTTGAGTTAACTGCAAAATATGGGATGCCTTATTTCCAGAATTATGTTGGAAGTAATTTAGATCCTTCTTCTATTAGAGCAATGTGCTGCAGATTAAATCTGGATCAAGATGAGCTTATGAACAGGCCTGGAAGCATGTGGGGCCCTGGTGATTCAACTGGCAGCATTGGTGTTATGACAATAAACATGAATAGATTAGGATATGAAGCTAAGGATAAAAAAGAACTCTTTGACAAACTAGAATATTATATAACTTTATCTAAAAATGCTCTTGAGATTAAAAGAAAGGTTATTGAAAGAAATTTAAAAAACGGGCTAATGCCTTTCACCAAAAGATATCTTGGAACATTTAACAATCACTTTAGCACAATTGGATTATGCGGAATGCATGAATGCTGCATGAATTTCTTAGGAAAAGGCATTCAGACAAAAGAAGGAAAAGAGTTTACAATTGAAGTTATGAAAGTTATGAGAGAGCAGATTAAAAAAATCCAGCAAGAAACAGGTAATTTGTATAATTTAGAAGCAACTCCTGCTGAATCCACAGCCTATAGGTTTGCTAAATTAGATAAAGAGATGTATCCTGATATTTATTGTTCTGGAGAAAAAGAGCCTTATTTAACAAACTCTACAGCACTGCCTGTTGATTATACTGATGATGCAATTGAAGCTCTGGAACATCAAAATGACATACAGCCATTGTACACAGGAGGAACAATGTTTCACACATTCTTAGGAGAAAGATTAGTAGATGGTGAAAGCTGTAAAAGATTAGTTAAGAAGATTGCTTACAATACAAGATTGCCTTACTTTTCAATAACTCCTACTTTTAGTATTTGTAAAAAACACGGTTATATAAGGGGAGAGAAATTTAAATGCCCTACATGCGGAGAAGATACAGAAGTTTACAGCAGAATAGTAGGTTATTATAGGCCTGTGCAGAATTGGAATGCTGGAAAAGTAGAAGAGTTTAAAGATAGATTAGAATACAGTGAACCTAAAACAATGAAGCATGAGTTCAAGACAAAGATTCAGAAAAGTCTTGAACAGCAGGAAAAAATATTAGTTGAAACTTAATTAAATTTGGGCGGAAAAATGATTAAAAACTACAAGTTATTTTCTACACCAATGTGTCCTAAATGCAATGCTCTAAAAGAATCTATGAAAGATATTGGTGTTGAAGGAGAAGTTGTTGATGCTATAACTCCTGAAGGTTTAGAGCAAGCAAGAAAATATAATGTTAGTAGTGTTCCAACTGTGATTTTCTTTGATGATAAAGGAGAGGTGGTAAGTACTGCTCATGATTTAGAAGAAGTTAAGAGAGTTGTTGAGAACAAGAGCTTGACAGATGTAAAATGAACATCTCTATAAAAGGTTTGCAGAAGACTTCTTTGATTGATTATCCTCCTCATATTGCTTCTGTTGTTTTCTTAGGCGGCTGTAATTTTAGATGCGGCTTTTGCCATAATCCTGAATTAGTTTTGGGGTTTGACAAGAGTAAGGATATTGATGTTGAGAGGGTTTTGAAGCAGCTTAAGGGCAAGAAAAAATGGATAGATGGTGTCTGCATAACTGGAGGAGAACCTACTCTTTATCCTGATTTATATAAGTTTATTTATGAATTGAAGAAAGAAGGTTTTTTAGTTAAAATTGATACAAATGGAACAAATCCTGAAACACTGCAGTATTTGATTCAGAATAAGCTGATTGATTATGTTGCTATGGACATTAAAGCTCCTTTGGAGAAATATTCAGAAGTTGTTGGAGTTAATGTTGACAAAGAAGCTATTCAGAAAAGTGTTGATCTAATTATGAAAAGTGGAATTATATATGAATTTAGGACAACAGCTGTTCCTGGTTTATTGAAGAAAGAAGATTTTCTTAAGATTGGTCAATGGTTAAAAGGAAGTGAAAGATTTTGCATTCAGCAGTTTAGAAACACTAGAGCTTTGATTAATGAAAGCTTGAAAAATGTTCAGCCTTATAGTCAAAAAGAATTAGAAGAGTTTTCTGATACTGTAAGGCCTTATTTTGAAGCTATAGAAATAAAGAATATTTGAAAAAATATTTATAGTTGATTCTATCTTTGTTTAATGATTGGGGGCAAAAAATGCAAAGACCTAGTTGGGATGAATATTTTATGGCAATTGCTGTTCTAGCTTCTACTAGAGCAAGCTGTCATCATGTTAGGGCTGGGTGTGTTATTGTTCTTGATAACAGGATAATTGGAACAGGTTATAATGGCTCTCCTGTTGGTATTAAAAAAAATTGTCTTGATGTTGGCTGCAGTAAAGAAAACAAAGGAGTGAGTTATAGAGAAGCTTTTAATGTTGGAAAATGTATAGGTGTACATGCAGAGATGAATGCTCTTGCTAATCTAAGCAGAGGAATTCATAAAGGTGCTATTCTTTATACAACTGTTTTTCCTTGTCCTACTTGCGCAAAGAATTTACTTGCTTATAACATCAAAAGAGTTGTTTACAAAAGAGAATATGATAAAGAAGAATCTCAGTTATCCATGGCTTTGTTTAAAGAAGCTGGTGTTGAAGTTGAGCAATTGGATCTATGCAAAGAAAAATTAAAAGAGGTTTTATTTGGTCAACATAATGTTGATTTTGATGTTTTTTCTGAAAAATGAGTTGGATTTCTAGAATATTCTTTAGAAAAGTAGATAGAGAGATAAAAAGGATAAATAAAAGAAGTCGTATTGCATTACATGCAATTGTTTACGAAGAAAATCTCATTTATAGAATTGAAAGAATACTCGAAACAGATAAAGACACTGCTAAGATAAAAAAAGAAGTAATTAGTGCAAAAAGTGTAAAAAGAAGATTTGCTAATCATATAAATCAGTTTATAAAGCATTCTAGATTAATCCATGGAGTATTCTATCCTCATGACAAAGAAATGAAAAATCTTATAGATGGATTAGAATTTGGAAAAGGAATGATAAAAGGATATTGGAATGAAGTTTTTTTGAATCTTGATTATGATGGTATGAAAAATGTTATTCCTATTTATCTAAGGCTTTTAAAAAGAATGAGAAGAAGGATAAAAATAATAAAAGAAATAGAATCAAGAGAAGAAGATAAAGTTGAAGCTGAAAAAGAAATACTAGCAGAAAAAGCTGCTTGATTCTATAGATATTGAATCATAACCTTTATAAATCCCCTATTGTTTCTGCACACTATGGAAGGGATAATTGTCAATTTTAGACGTGGGAGACATACACAGAAAGATAATCAAATGGTTATTTCTGTTAGTGGTTATGATAAAGAAAAAGCTAAAGGATTAGTTGGAAAAAAGGTTGTTTGGACTAGTCCTGCTGGCAAAGAGTTAAAAGGAAAGATTTCTTCTGTTCACGGCAATAAAGGTGCTGTAAGAGCAATATTTGAAACAGGAATGCCTGGACAAGCTATTGGAAGCAAAGTTAAGATTGAGTAAATAGTTCTATTATCCTAAATAATTTAATTTGTGCTAGTGCGTGCTCGTTTCACTCGCGTTGTTAATTCTAATCGAAAAGTTTTTATATGAGGTATACCATTTGGTATGTATTCATTAGGGTTATAAATCCATTTGGTTAGTATACCTAAATAAACAAAAGAATTTTAGGTATATTTTAGAAGACAAGAGGTGAACATATTAATTGGTATATATACCGATTGGTATTCATATTATTTGTGCGTGGGACTGTGCGATGGAAGTTCTAATATTTCCGCCCCCAAAAAGAGCACAGTCCTTTTTAGCACGTTAAAACAAAGATTTAAATATGAATTATACCATATGGTATAAATACCAGCTGGTAAAATGGTTTTAGTGCATTCAGAAGAGCAGAAAAGGCTGTTTACAGGAAGAAAATACTATTTAGAACTCTTGAAAAAAGAGAAAAAGATAATTCTTGCAGGCTTAAAGAATGTTGGAAAAACTGCTATTCTGAAAGAATTTATTTCTAGCAAAAAACAAGCTTTGTATCTTGATCTTGAAAAGCTGAGCTTAACTCCTGAGAATTTTGCTGTTGAGGTTATTGGCAGTGCTGCTTTTTCTTTGAAATCTGGTAAAGATTATTCAAGATTTATGGACATTGAATATTTGTTTTCTACCAAAGAGGATTTTGAAAAAGGAGAATTGATTGCAAAAGTTCATAATGAGCTGCAGAAAATAAAGCCTGACCATAGATTATTAGTTGAGAGTGCATTAAAATTTGCTAATCAATGCAAAATTGTTGTTATTGATGAATTTTGGAAGATTCTTGATCTAGAGAATTTTGCTCAGATTAAAGATGTTATTTCTTTGTTTAAAGAAAATTTATCTAATAATGTTTCTTATGTTCTTTCTGGTTCTGCTGTTGTACTAACAAAAGAAATCAATAAAAAATTAGGTTTTAAGATTGAAGAAGTTTCTGGTTTTGATTTAGAAGAAACAGCTGAATTTGCAAACAAGATTGCTAAAGTTGATAATGTTAAAAAATTGTTCAGATTAACTTCTGGAATTCCTTATTATGTTTATGCTGTTGCTAACAGATATAAAGAAGTTAAAAATGTTGAGAAAGCATTTGTTATTGAAGTTTTGAGTAAAACTGGATTAATTAGAAATTCTGTAAAGATTAGTTTGAATGACAGTTTAAACAGAGCAAGAGGTAAAACTCTTCTTTGGAGTATTTTAAAAGTTCTTGCTAAAGGCAGCTTAAGGTTAGCTGAAGTTAGCAGAGCAATTTACAGAAGCAGTGCTGTTACAAATAATTTGCTTAATAGATTATTATTAGTTGATTTGATTGAGAAAAAAGATGGCAAATTTCAGTTTTCTGATAAAGTAATCCAATATTATGTTTCTAAAATTGCATTTGAATTTGATTTGATTCCTGATAAAAAATTGGTTTTAGAACTAACTAAGGAGTTAGAGCAATGGAAATAAAGAATAAGAAATGGATGTTTGCATTGATTCTATTAGTTCTAACTCTGATTAGTGCAGTAAGTGTTGCTGCACGAGATGGATTGTTGTATAGACTTTCGCAATCAAATATAGGTCTGTACTTTGGTGGAAAGATGCTTGCAAATTACTTTATTGTATTTGCAATCTTATTCATAATTATATATTGGGTATTATTTTCAAAAGAAAAGAGACCAGAAACAGGAGTGTTATTGTATTTCTTCATAGCAGCTCTATTTATTGTATCTGTTTTCATCACAGTTTTGATTACAAGAGGTGCTATAGCAGACGGAAAAACTGCATTCATATGGGAGCTTACCAAGCTTGCTGGTACAGGATGGCTGTTTAAAGGAAAGACAATTGCTAATGCTTTGATAATTGCAGGAATTTGTTTAGTTGTAAAAACATATGCATTTAAAGAAAAAGGCAAAGAAAAAGAAGGAAAAATTGCTGCTTGGTTTATTATTATTTTAATATCAATATTTGCTGCTAGTATGGTTAATTATTCAAAAGTTAACCCTGGTATTGAAGGTATTGAATGGATTCAAAAAGATAATTATGTAGATAGATGGGTATGGCAGTACCCTCAAGTATCTAAGATAGGGTTATTCTTGTTTGGAAAAGAAGCAGATGGAAGTTATACAAATGAAAAAGGATTAGTAAGACAAGGTATATTGAAATTTGGAGACCAAGGAAAAGGACTGCCTGCATTTTTCATGGGCTCATTATTGTTGATATGGTTATTTGTCCACTTTGAGATATTCAAGAAAGGAGGAGGAAAATTCTTCCAATATGGTGTGCCTATATTATTAGCTGCATTATTAGCAAATGAAGGTTACACTAAGGAAGTGGTAATGGGTTATGCTTGGTGGACTGCTTTAATTGTAATAAATAATTCATTCAAAAAATCATGGGGCAAAGACAGACCAGGAATGGCATTTGGTTTGGCATTTGCAATTGTGCAAACTACTTACAGAGCTATTGTTGGTACACCTTATATGAACATAGGAACTGATTCATTTGCATGGAACTTTTTCATAGGTATAGGTGTTGGATTAATATGGGACTTATTATTGGGCAAAGGAGGAATCTGGGATGCTCAAGGCAGAAGAACTGAGAACTTAAAGAACACAATGGCAAATTTGTGGGAAAAAGACAGAGTTAAAGCTTTGAGATATGGACTTGGTGAGCTTTTCAATGCAGTGTCTGGTGGACTGCTTATGAAGGCTAAATGGTTCAGAAAGTTCATGGGAGAATATACACCAATAGAAGAAGAAGTACTAAAACTAGAAAAAATTGCTGAAGAAACTATAGTAAAATTAATTGAAGAAGAGAAAAAAACCGGAACAGCAAGAACCCCTGCTGTAGTTGCTGAGATTAATAGATTGAGAACATTGTTCAATGATCAAATTCAACGTATTGAAGCAATGAATGTAAGAATTGCAAGATTAAGAGGAGGAGGACCTTAAAGATGGTTAAATTCAAAGTTTTACAAGGGGATTTAAACGAGTATATACCAAAAGATAATTTGCTTGCTATAGAAGACGAAAGTGGTACAAAAGGATATCTCATTGAGAGGACAGGGGATCTTTTAATTTATGATATTAAAACAGGAGAAATTAGTCATGATAATTATTTATTTGGTTTTATTGAACTTGAAAAAGATGAAAAAATTAAAGATTTGCTTAGAATTATAAGACTTAGAACAAAAAGTCCTAACAAACCTCCGTTTGAAGGAGAATATTATGAATATGGACAACTTGAACCGCGCTTAGTAAATAATCCAAGAATTGGACATCTTATTTTTTATATAAATAGAGGTAATGGGCCTGATATCTCAAGAGACCCAATAAAAAAGCATACTTTTATTCCAAAAGAAAATTATACAGAAGGAGCTGATTGGGAAACATTAACAAGGCCTAAAAAAAAGGTAGTGCCTGCTGAACTTGAACCTATTCCAGAACAACCTGCTGCAAAAGAAACAGAAGAAGAACCAACAGCAGAAATAAAAGTTGATATGCCTCCTGATTTTAAAGCATTGAGAGAAAGGCTTACAAATGCAATTGAAAGAGTAGAACATGATTTAGGTATATTGGAGAATAACAAAAAATTTGAAGAAACTACAGTTGGTGCAGAGATGGTTGAACTTGAAAAGCAGATTGAATTAATTAAAAGATGGACAGGAGAAGAAGGATTAGCAACATTTTTGAAACATTTCATGACTGAAAAAGGGAAAAAAGAAAGTGATTTTACCGAATGGATAAGAAATACCTTAAAAGATCCTAAGCTTGCTGATGAAATACAGAAAGAAGAAAAAGCATTGATGAAAATTACAAAATGGGCAGAGGAATGGGAAAAAGTCACTGAACACTCAGAAAAAGCATTTCGTGAATTTTTAAAAAGTCCAGATGTTCACAAAGTTGCTAGAACAGTTCATGAAACAATTGTTGCGTCTCTTGAAAAAAAAGTTGAAAGGATTAAAAAATGGAGAGAAGATAAAACAAAAGAGTTACAAAAAGCTGAAGGAAAAGCAAAAAGCGTAATAGAAGATATTTTTGCAGAAGGAACACAATTGCTTGATAGAGGCAAAGAGCTAGATACAATTCAAGATGAAGTTTTACGCAATATCGAAGAGAATAGAAGAATAAATAGATGGATCCTAACCTCAATTCCTAAAATTGAAAAAGTATCTGATGATGAAAGAGTTAAAGGATGGGAGGAACTCCATAAAGGAGTTGTAGCAATGAAGGCAAACAGTCAAAGAAATATAGAAATAGCTAGAACAGCAGCAGAAGAGGCTAAAGCATTAGAAAAAGATACTAAAAAAGAAGAAAAAAGAGTACCACAAGCTAATAATATATTAAATTTATTAATGGCTGCAGCTGCAGCTGAACAAAAAGGAATTGGAGAAGGAGAGGCAGAAGGAGTAGAAGAACCAAAAGCTGCTTAACAATAAATTTATATAAAATAAAACAAACTTAAAAACAAAAAAAGAAAATGGTGAATAAAAGTAAAAAAGGAATGTTTGCTGTATTAATTATATTTCTTTTATTGTTTAATATTGGCTTTGCTTTTGCAGAGAATGGTGAAGCTGGAGAAGAAGCAAGAAAAGCAGTTGTAGGTTTTGGCAAAGCTTTGAGGATATGGTTTGTTTCTGTTAAAGATGCTGATACTGGTGTTCCATTTTATGACAACAATAAATTATTGATTGATTTTATGATATTTTTTGTTATATTTTTATCAATATCAACACTTAGCTTGACTAAGGTTTTTGCAAAAGGAGGCAAGAATGCTGCTCTTGGTTTAAGCATTGCTTTGGCTGCTGCATTGGCATTAGCTGCAATTAAAGCTGGAATGAGTGTTACATTCTTTATTCCATTTGTTAAGAATATTTTGATTTTTCTTTTGTTTATAGTAATTTTCTTGTTATTCAGAGCATTGGGTATTAAAAGCAATTTCTGGAATTTTATTTTGTCTATTATTGTTACTCTTCTCTTGTTTAATATTGGAAATATAATTATTGATAAAGATGTTCAAATGAATTTTAGAAATCTGTTTGGTGTTCCAACAGCAAAACCAATAGATGTTGCTGAAGCAGAGGCAGCAGCTGCAGACAAGAAAATAGCAGAAGCAGAACAGGACGCAGCAGCAGGAAGACCTGTAGATGTTGAAAAGCTAGAAAAGGAAAATGCAGACCTTAGAGAAAGATTAGCAGGATCAGAAGAAAAACATGGATTGGATGCAATAGAAACTAGTATATTAAGAAAAAAAATTGATGAATTAAGTAAAAAAATAGAAGAAGCTGCTCCTGAAGAAGAACCTCCAAAACCTCCAACTCCTACACCCACACCTACTCCTGAAGAGGAAGATAAAGGTACATCTGGATGGTGGGCTTTGATATTGATACCTATTCTTTTAGGAGCATCTCTAGCTAGCAAAAAAGTAAGAAAAGGTATTGGCAGAGCAGGAAGAGGTATTGGCAGAGCAATTAAAAACAGGAAAAAGAGAAGAGCAAAAAGATTTTTTGCTACTTTAGATAAAACAATTGCTGTTAAAGATACTGTTATAGCAGAGAAAAATAAATACAAAAATCAGATTGTTGCAAGAACAGGCGGAATAAAAGAAGAAAAAGTTTATCTTGATGAAGTATTAGCTTCTTTAAAAAAAATATTTCCAAAAGTACCAGATATTAGAGAATGGTTAATACAAGAATTAAAAAATGGTGAAGACGGGTTTCTGTCAGAAAGTAATTTAAAAACATACGAAAACCTACCTGGAGAAATTAAAGAGCGAATTTCAAAATTAAAAGAATCTAAAGAAAGATTAGAAAGAGGCATGCCTATTGAAACAGCAGTTCATTTTGTTTTAGCTGGTGAAACTGTTTTCAAGAGATTGGCCCACATAATTAGTTATTTAATTCATACTCAAAGAATATTTAAGACTAATTTTTTATTTGTTATGAAGCTTAAGAAAGAGGAATTGGCATTCTTAAAAGAGCGCATTGAAGACGTTGAAAAACATATAGAAGACTTTGAAAAAGCTGAAAAGCATGAAAAACCAGAAAAACATAATGCAATGCTGCAGCACTTAACACATCCAGATATTGAAGGCAAAATAATAGCTGCTTTGAGAGAAGAAGAAGTTAAAGAAAAAGAATTGAAAGACTTCTATAGCAGGCTAGTCAATATTTACCGGGAATCATATACTCCTTTAATAAAAGTAGTTAATGAATTCATAGCAATTATGAAATTTGAACTAGAGATTATTAACCATATTATCCAAGGAAAGACAAAAATAACAAAAGAAGGAAAAACAACAGCTAATCTTATAGAATTGATGCAAACAAAGATTAAAGAACAAAATGATAAATGGGAAGAGGAAAAAGGTTTAATTAAAAAATTAAAAGCTTCATGGCCATTCCAAGACCATGTAATGCATGTTCTTGAGGAAGAAAGAAAAATTGAAGAGAAAGAAAAAGAAGCTAAAGCTGCACCTAAAATTCCTTCTCTTTTTGCAAAAGAAGCTGGAGCACTTTCTAAACCTGTTAAAGTACCAAAAGAAGGAGACATGATTACTGTTTGGGCTTATAGTCATGAGGAACAAAAGCCTGAAATTTGGAAAGTTGGGGAATATAGAGGTAAAGATAACGAAAACATTATAATTATGAGTGATAAAGGAAGAGGAAGACCGCTTGGAATAAACGTAAATGAATTACTTAGTCTAATGAGAGCTGCTAAAGATATTCCTCCTTTGCTTGAAAAAGAAAAAAAAGCAAATAAAGAAACTAGGTCTGAAAAAGCAATTGAAATGTATACAGAAATTATTAAGGGATTTGAAGAAATTCTTGCTAGGGAAATAGCAGAATATGGACAAGAATGGTTGCAAAAGAAAATTAAAGAAGTAACGAAAAAACTTGAAAGTAAAGGGGGTAGTTATATAGCCAGAAAAGAAGAAGAGGGAAGAGAGGTTACAATGCCTACTCCGCCTGGAGCACTCAAAGGAGGAGAACTTGTTACTATTTGGCGTTATACAGCACAAAAGCCTGAAATTTGGAAAGTTGGTGAACATGTAGGAGAAAAAGTTATGATCAGGTCTGATGAAGGAAGAGGAGAACCGTTTAGAATGAGAGAAAATGAACTACTTAATCGAATAAGAGACGCTAAAGAGATTCCTCCTTTGCTTGAAAAAGAAAAAGAAGCAGACAAAGCTAAGCTTGAAAAAGCAATTGAAATTTATGAAGAGGTTAAGACAGGATTTGAAGAAATTCTTGCTAGGGAGATAATAAAAAGTGGAAGAAGATGGTTGAAAGAGAAAATTAAAGAAGTAAAGAGAAAACTTGAAGGTAGGCAGCTTTTAAAAAGTCATATAAGTAAAGGTGGAGTAGGAAAAAAAGAAATGAGAAGAAGAATACTTGAAATGGTGAAGGAAGCAGCAGAAGAGCCTGATACTGCTAATGCAATTATGATTTATGAAGAAGCTATTAAAGAGCTTACAGAATTTCTTGAAAAATACCCTGCAGTAGATAAGTGGTGGACAGAAAAGAGAATTAACAAATATAAAAGAGCTGCTGCTGAATTGTATGAAAAACAAGCTAAAGAATTTGAGGCTTCTGCAGATAAAGAAGAGACACTTGAGGAAAATAAAAAAAAACTCATAGACAATGCTGAAGATTGTAGAAAAAGAGCAGCTGAGTTGATGGAAGGAACAAAACCTGAAGAAGGACCAGGACTTGTTGCAACAAAAAAAAGGAGTTAAAATCTTTTAAGACCTAATTTTGCACAATCTTCATCAGTTGCTATAACATAGTTTGCTGCTAATTCTCTGAAACGTTTTTCGTTTTCTGTATCTCCTTCTCCTCCTGCAAGATTTGCAAGCTGGGTATATGCATAATTAAGATTAGTCGCTGCAATAACTTTTGCTTTTTCAATTACTTTAGTAGATTTAATTGAAGGTAAAGAAAGTGCAACTGCTTCATTTAGATATTGTCTTTTTTGCAGTTTATTTTCTGTATCGTGTGCTAATAGCAACAGATTACATGCAAATTCAGCATCAATATGAGAATATTGTGGGCATTCTTGAACTTGAGATACTACATCTACTAATCTTTTCACTAACTCAAGTTGATCTGCTGCCTCATTATATAGTTCTAAATCACGAAGGTCTTTTGCTTCTTCATATAACTTATCTATTGCTCCATATAGTAATGGAACTTTTTGTTTCATGCCCTCTAATTTTCCTTCTAATTCTTGATTCTTTTCATCTGCTGATTTAAGTTTCTCAGCTAATTTTTCATCGTCTCCAGTGTGTGTTTTTGCAGCTTCTTCTAATTCTTTTATTCTTCCATCTCTTGATTTAAGATCCTTGTCTTTTGCTTCAATCTGTTTATCTCTTGCTTCAATTTCATCAGCATATGTTTTTAATGCACGCTCTAATTCAATTGCTTCTTTGTAAATCTCGCTCTCTATTTCAAAGAATTTTGCACGCACATCTGGAGAGTCTATAACTAGACCAGCAAGTCTTTGATATAATTCTTCTCTAGAAGAACCTGGTTTTGAGAATCCTTCTACAATCTCATTAAGTTTTTGTTTAGCAGTTTCATCAGCAATTGTTGAAGGGTCATATATCTCTTCAAATCTTAATCTCCATGAAAGATTATTTCCATCTGCTTTATCTTTTGAGCAATATACTGGATTTTGCTGGAATGAAACTATTCTTGTAATTACTTTTTCAACTTCTTGTCTTTCCTCTGGTGTTAAACTTTGTTCTGTAGATGATTCAATATATGGTTTAAGACATTTATCCCAAATATCATTAAATGTAAGATTTTTCTCTACTAAACGATTAACTACTAATCTTATATAGCTTGCTTCTGCTGCTTGTTCAACTTTTTGTCTTACAGCTTTTTGAAGTTCTTCTCCTTCTAAATCTTTGTATTGTTCTAATTTTTTAAAATCAGCTACTAAATCTTTGTCTATTTCTCCTTCTCCTGTTTCTGCATTGTAATTTTCACAAGCTCTTTCTAAAGCATAATCTCTAGCTTTTTTAAGAATTTGCTCTCCTGCTTTTCCAACAATTATTTTTGTAATTTCTGGTTCTTCAGCTCTTACTTTTGCTCTGCCATATAACCATTCTGCATCTTTAAGGTGTTCTCTTAAAGTAGAAGCAGATACTCTTACACTACCTAAAGTTTTTTCATCTAATTCATTTACATTTAATCTTGCTTTAATATAATCATAAGTCTTAGGATTAAGAACTAATTCTGTTCCTAAATATGTTCTTTGTCCTTTAAAAGCAGCTAAAGTATTAAGTGATTTATTATAACCAGAGATTACTGGTCCAAAATAACTTTTAAGCAATAATGCTAACTGAGCTGGTTTTTTGTCTGCTCTTAATTCTTTAAGGTCAATTCCTAATGCCTTCTGTCTTGTTTGAGGTATTCTAGAAGCTTCTTCAGCAAAAGCATCTCTTAAAAGAAGGATATAGTTTGATTCTTCTTCTGGTAAATCTGGAGCTTCTGCTTCTGGCTTATTTAATATTCCTTCTAAAGTAGCTGGTAATTTTTCTGAGGTTAAATCTTCTTCTTTTGCTTTGCCTTTTAATTTTTCTCTAACTGCATCTAGAATTGTTTTATATTCTTTTAAATCAGCTAGTTCTTTTTTTGTTGCTTCAGGAACTTCTTTTTTTGCTCTTTCTAAACGTTCTTTCAATGTATCACGTATTTTTTCTGGAGCTAAATCTGATTCAGAAAGTCCATAAGATAAAAATGCCTTCTTAATTTTTTCTGCATATTGTGCTTCTGTTCTTAATCTAGCTAATTCTTCAGGAGAAATTCCATCTTTTGGCTTTCCTAAATATGATTTTAATGTATTAGCTATATTTTCTGGAGTAGTATCTTCTGGTTTAGCTCCATTATCTTCTAATACTTGTATTACTGCTTGATATGCTTCTGGTGATGGTAAATTATCTAGCAACCCTGCTACCTCAAGTGCTTCTTGAGTTATACTTGAATCTATTGTTCCAGCTGGTGCTGGTTCAGAAGTTGTTCCTGTTTTTTCCAAAAGTTCTTTTAAGTTATCAGGTAATTTTTCTGGGTGTTCTGGATCAAATCCCATATCTATTAATGTTTGTCTCACTCTTTCTGCATATTGTGCATCTGCCTTTAATTTTTCTAATTCCTGAGGAGAAGGTAATCCTGCAACTTGTTCTGCTAATTCTCTAGCATCCTTAGTAGGAGAATCTTTCTCTCCTGGATTATCTTTGCTTTCACTCATTTTTTCTTACCTACCTTTTTCCTAACAGCTTCAACAAGAGTAGTGTATGCTCTTTGAAGTTTTGCAACATCAGCATCTTTTTGTTTTATTTGAG
>JAHWIM010000079.1 GCA_019322535.1 Candidatus Woesearchaeota archaeon | reverse complement strand
GTGGAATGATTACAGCTTTAAACCAAAATAAAAAAGAATTTTATGGGAGAATTTCTTCTTTGTTTAAAAGAGCAAAATCTAATTTCAATTTCTTAGAAAATACAAGAAAAACTCTAAAACAATTTCCCATAATTAAGACAAAACTTCCAACAATTGCAATTGCTGGCTTTCCAAACGTAGGCAAATCAACTTTGCTAGGAAAACTAAGTTCTTCAAAACCAGAAGTTCAAGTTTATGCTTTTACTACAAAAGGGATTATGATTGGATATATGCAAAAAGACAAGGAAAAAATACAGCTGCTAGATACCCCAGGAACATTAAACAGATTAGACAAAATGAATATGATTGAAAAACAAGCATGGCTGGCATTAAAACTCCTTGCTGAAAAGATAATTTACATATTTGACTTAACAGAACCATTCCCATTAGCAGACCAAGAAGAATTATATAAACGAGTAAAACAATTTCAAAAACCAATTATAATCTATTTAAGCAAAACAGACATTTTAGAAAAAAGTAAAATAGATAAATTTAAGAATAGATATAAGGTAGTTACTGATATTAAAGAATTAAAGAAATTAATTCAATTTAAAAATGAGGTGTAATTATGGCAAAAAAAGTTGTTAAAAAAGAAGTTGCAAAAGCAAAAAAAGAGCTTGCTAATGCTAAAAAGAAATTCTTAGCTGCAGAAAAGAAAGTTAAAACTTTTATCACAAAGCATCCAGCAAAAGCAGCAGCAATTGCAGCAGGTGTTGCAGCAGCAGTTGGCTCAGCTATAGCAGCAGGACTAGCTGTTAAGAAGAAACCAAAAAAGAAAAGATAATTTTTATTTTGCTTCACTTACTTTTAGCAAGCAAGAACAAGGTAGTTTCTTTGCAGCTCTTTTCAAAGCAAGTTTAGCTAAATCTAAATGCTGTTTGTTAATATCTAGATGGAATAATACTTGGTTTTTTCTAACTCTAGCAGCACTGCTGATAGGCTTTCCAAAAGAATGTGACATACCTGTGCTAAATCTATCTGCACCAGCACCAGCTGCTAATGGATTTTCTCTTAAAATGTGATGAGGAAAAATCTTTATTCTTAAAAAATAACCATTCTTTCCTGCTTGTGCTTCTAATATTCTATTGCAGGTCATTCTTGCAGATTCAATTGCATTGTGCCTTATTTGCAAATCAGCTTTAGAAACAAGATCTAGCTTATACCTAAACTTCTTTTTCCTAGTCCCCATATCAAATTTAACTGTAGTTCTATGAGGAGTTGACTTTACATAACTCTTTTTCTTAAACTTGCTTATCCTAGTATATGGTCTTTCTATACTCCTATAAGCTGAAAATTTTCTTATCCTTGCCATAGGGCAAAAGAAAAATAACCTCTTTATAAATGTTTTGCAATAGAATCCATAGAAACCTTTATAAACTAGTTTTACAAATAATCCAATATCACATTAAAAGAGGTGCATAGTATGAAATTTTGCAAAAGAGCTTCTTTAAACTTGTCTATTAATGCAATAGTTATTATTGTTTTAGCAATGACAATGTTAGGTTTAGGATTAGGTTTCATCAGAGGCCAATTCAAACAAATAACAAAAACAACAATAACAGTGCAGAAACAAGTTGAAGAGCAGATTATGGAAGACCTGAGAACAGGTAATAAAAAACTGTCTTTCCCATCAACAGACGTAAGTCTTGATAGAGGAAGTACAGCAACATTTGCTCTAGGAGTTAAAAATACTCAAGGAGTAGGTGCACTTGTGTTTACAATAAACATATCAGCAACAGAAGCAAGAGGAGAAGGAGATCCATCTCAAATAAGTTTCTTCTATGATGCAGGATCATATGAGTTAGGGCCAGCAGACTCTCAAGTCTATCCGTTCCAAGTAACAGATAACGCAAATGTTGTAGATACATATAAAGTAAAGATAGTAGTACACAGACAAGATGGATCAATGTATGACCAAAAAACATTCTTCTTAACAGTCGCATAAAAGGTGTAAAAATGGCAAAAAAACGAATGTCTGAAGAACAAGAATTTGAGATTATGAAGCTAGTCTTAGACAAATTCCTCTGGATTGGCTTTGCAATTATGGCTTATGGCCTTTATCAAATGATTGCAACAAGTGTTAGTGATGGCATCTATTACATTATAGCAGGAGTAGCAGTATTAGTAATATTCTTAGTACTCATAGTGAAAGAATATGAAATCATTAAAAAATAATTCTTTTTTTTCTTTTTTATTAATTTAAAATGTCAATATCCAAAAAAGCTATGACTTTGTCAATAAATTCTTTAGTTGTTATAATAATATCCTTAGTAATTCTAAGTTTAGGAATTGTTCTTATGAGAACTTTCTTTAAAGGAACAGCAGAACTTAAAGCTAAAATAGATTCGCAGACAGAGACAAAAATTGCATCATTATTAGCAGAAGGAGAACCATTAGCAATTCCTGTTAACAGAAAAACAATAGAAGCAAAACAACACAGTACGTTTGGTTTAGGCATCTTAAATATATATCAAGATTCTCCAGAAAAAAGATTTTACATTAATATAATTGCTTCAGGTGCTTATGATAGAACAAATACAGAGATATTAGGAGTAAATTTCCAAGACTGGCTTTTATGGGATGAAGAACCATTAACCTTGCTAGCAAATGAACAGGAAATAATACCAATCCTAATAGCAGTCTCTGCAGATGCTGTCCCAGGAACTTATATCTTCACAGTAGATGTAACTGCAGATGGAAGTCCCTATGGAAAACACAAGATATATGTAGAAGTTCCTTAAAATCCCTTAACTAAATCTCTTAAAGCTTGTTCTTGATTTTCTG
>JAHWIM010000078.1 GCA_019322535.1 Candidatus Woesearchaeota archaeon | reverse complement strand
CATTGTTTACTTGTCCTGTTGTTGATATTGCTTCATATACTGTTCCATGATTGCCGTCGTAATCATCTGTTGCATCTCCTGCATCAAAGGTGTAGTATGAGATTAAGTTAGAAGGGCAGTCTGTTGGGTCAGCAATTACTGCTCCTGTTATTCCTCCATTACTAAAGAAACTCCATATCTTAGTAAACAATGAGCCTAAGGCATCTAAAAATGAAACAGAGCTATCGCTAGATTTTAAATCACTGGATGAAGCAAAAGCACTTATCACCAAAACAAGCAGAACAAATAATGTTGTAAGAAAACAAAATCTAGTTTTTAACCCTTTTTTCATTTATAAACACCTCTAAATTGATTATTATAATGTTTTTTATAGGAAAAATAGAATCTTTACTATTTAAAGTTTATTATTATCATTATCTATTAATATTATCTAGGATAGAGAAATATTTAAAAATGATTAATAAAAAATTAAATATATTAAAATGATTGACAAAATAATAAAAAGATGCATAAATCATTAATTTGTATAACTACATGTAATCGGTTAGAAGAAGTCAAGAAGTTTAGTAAAGATTATATTAATTTTTGTAAAAAAAACAAAAATTTTGATTTTTTATTATCGGTAGATGGTTCAAAAGGCATAAATAAAAAAATTATAGAATTTTCAAATAAGAATAATATTCCTTGTTTATATTCCAGAAAAAGAGGAGGGGTAGGATTATCAAAAAATAGAGTTTTTAAGACATTTAAAAATTATGATTATTACTTTTTTGTGGAAGATGATGTAGAATTATTAGATGATACTATTTTTAACACACATATCAAATTATCTTTAAAAACAAAAATACCTCATTTTTCATTACACCCTGTAGAAAGATTATTAGATGTTGTAAATAAATTGAAAATAGATGATAAAATAATCATCCAAGCTATGTACGGTAGTGCTCAATTTAATTTTTTTACAAGATCTGTTTTATTAAAAGTTGGAGGATGGCACACGATATTTGCAAAGTATAAAAGATATGGTCATACTGAACATAGTTATAGAATTTTCAGAAAAGGATTATGCCCTACTCCTTTTAACCTAATAGAAAACTGTATTAAATGTATTAAAGAACATAAAATACCTCCTGTAACAAAGATTAAGGATGTTGAAGTAACCAAAAAAAGAATAGTTAAAATCGAACAAGATTTAATTGATAAAAAAATAAAATATTTTCCTTTTAGATCATTGTATGATTATCATCTAAACAACTATGCACAAACATTAAGAAAGGCCTTTAAAAAAACTGTAATCAAATGATTAACAATCAAATCAAAGAAAAATTAGAAAGTATACAATTTAGTAGATATTGTTACTATTTGGATGTTAGAGAATTTGTCCAAAAAAAATTTCATTCAAAACAATTCATCAATCCTAGAATAATCGAATTTGGAGGAAGTAATGAGATTATTAAGAAAATATTTAATTGTAAAAATTATACAGTTGCTGATAATTATCCAAAAGTAGATATTCAAAATTTAAAAGATTATGAATCAAACTGTTATGATTTTGTCATTTTAGATCAAATATTAGAACATGTAGCTGAACCTAATAAAGCTTTAAATGAGATTTATAGAATTTTAAAAAAAAGTGGTTGGTTAATAATTGGGACCCCTTTCTTGGTGCCGATTCACCCTGCTCCTAATGATTATTGGAGATTTACTAAAGAAGGTATGAAAAAATTATTATATAGGTTTTTGGAAGTAATCTTGAAATCTTGGGGAAACAAAGAATTAGCTAAATATTATTTAGATCACTTATGGTATAAATCTGCCAAAGAAATTAGACAATCAGGAAAATTTAATTTGAAGAATGAGGAAGAGTATCCTATTGTAATATGGGGTTATGCTAGAAAATAAAATTAAGTGGTATTCATTGAATCTTTTTTATTTCTTCTGCTCTTAAGGCTCTGTCAAAGATTACTACTTCGTCTATTAGTCCGTCAAAACTTCTGTCTTGAGTTAGTCTATTTCCAATATATCCTATTCCAACATTAGAATTTTTAGTTCCGGATGGTGTTCTTCTTTCTTGAATCGTCTGACTGACTCCATTAATATAAATTAATGGTTTGTTTTTTGGAGAAGAGCCATCGTACACTACAACAATATGATACCATTTTCCATCTCCAATACTGTTTAATGGAGAAGCCCAGGAACCTTGTTTGGTTGAATAAAAAGCATCAAATTGAATTCTGTCTTCATCGTCGCCTGTTCCACGAAGCAATAGTAATTCATATCCAGGCATACTTATAATCCTTGGATAATCGCTATCTCCTTTCTTATTTGAGGATATGTAAGTAGCAACGGTTATTATATTTTGATTAATTGTTGAGAAGCTTACATAACCCTTATTCCCATCAAACTCTAGTGCTTCTCCTTTTATTCCCTTAACCAGTTTAGCACCAACTATCTTTCCTTCTAATCCTTTCTTACTTAAATCTTGAACATAGGGACCATCTGCTTTATTTACAATATTCCCTGCATCCATAGGTAAATACAAAACACAACCTTCAGTCACTTTTGGCGCAGCAGCAACACCAGCAATCTTATCTTCTATTGTTTGTTGATGTGCTTTTAATTTAGCTACTAATTCATCTATTAAAGGATAACTTCCAGCAGTTTCTCTTCTTTTCAATTGAGCTGTTGTAAAGATTCTCCTTCTGACTGTGCTTTTAAGGGTATTTAATTTTCCTTTATCATTAGTTTCTTCAATCTGTTGAGGCAATGTCTCTAAAACATATTTTATTGTTTCACCATGTTTTGAAATAAAAGTAGCATTAGGAGTTAATTTTCCTTCATCTTCAACTATTTTCTCCAATAATTTATCTGCTCCTTGAATTCCTAAATCGCTAAATTCTTGTCCTTGTTTTTTATATTCTGCTAATTTTTTCATCAAATCAGATGATTTTGCAGCATCTAGACTTTTTGATTCAATAAATTCAGCAACTCCTTTACTAAAATTAATATATTCGCCTGCAAGAGTTAAATAAGCTTCCGGCAGTTTTGGTTCATTTGCTTGTTCTGCTTTTTTTCTAAGAACTTCTTGCTGAGCTACAATTTTTCCTTCCCATCCCTCTAATCTGCTAGTTAAATCAGGAAATCCTTTTCCCCTATATTCTCCTGCTTCGGTTTTTGCTCGAGCTATTCTTTGAGAAAATGCAACTAATTTTACTGCTTCAAAGTCTCCTTTTTGCCAATATGTATCTAACTCAGATTGAAGATTTTGAACTTCTGTTTTATAATCATTAAAACCATTAATTGAGGTTTTTCTTGCTGCTAATTTTCCTGGAAGAGGTAATAATCTTTGTGATAATTCTTGAGCTTCTGGAACATCGCCTTGAAATCTGATAACATCTGGATAAAGTTTTTGCCATTTTTCTTCTGCTTCGCTTACTTTTTTTAAATCAGTACCTCTTGCTAAAATACCTTGAATTTCAGCTTCTAAATCATTAGCTTTTGTTTTAACTACATTATATTGAGATAGTATGTGTGCTTTTTTCAACTTAGGTATATCATCAAGATAATCTTGAAGTTTATCTCTATCTTTTTTATCAAGTTTTTTCTTAAGTTCTCCTTCAATAACAGAAACAAACTTATCTGCTCTTTGATCATTATAATCAATTTTCAGAGAATCATATAATCCTTCAATTGGACTGAAATCTACACTTACAGTAGGTGGTTTAGGTGGTTTAATAGGTTCTCTTCCTCCAAAAATAGCATATCCTCCAATTAATACAGCTAATGCACCTACAGTTACTGCAGTTCCAACTTTGGCTCCTCTGTTCAAACCCTTATTTTTTTGCTTTCTTCCTCTTGTTCTAAATTTAAGTTTTCTAGGTTGAAGTACTGTTGGTTGATAACCTAAAAGACTCTTTTCTGACATAGTAGGTTCATTTTTATAAGCTTCTAAATAAATTTCAAGAAGTTCTTGAGCTTCTCCTGCTGTCTGAGGCCTTTGGTCTGGATCTTTTGCCATAAGTATCCTAACAATCTCTTGCATATCTGGATCAACATAAACTCTTCTTGGAAATTGAAGTTCTGTATTGCTAACTCTATGTAGTATCTGTATCGGACCATCATCTTTTGAGCCATGGAAAGGTGGTTGTTCAGTGAGAAAATAATAAAGAATCGCTCCAACAGCATAAATATCAGTTCTTTCATCGCATAATGTAGAATCCTCCCATTGCTCTGGCGACATGTAATGGGGTGTTCCTACTACTTTGCCTGTCATTGACTGGCCTATATCTGTTTGTGCTAAACCAAAGTCAACAATTTTTACAGTTCCATCTTCAGTTATTAAAATATTATCTGGTTTTAAATCTCTATGGACGATGCCTAGTTCGTGAGCTCTTTCTAAACCACTTAGTACTTGAACTAATGCTTCTAATTTTTGTTCTACACTTTTTTCTTTTACAATTCTTCTAGGAGGAATTCTTCCTGGAATAAATTCCATTGCTGCAACTTGTTCTCCTCCAAAAAGATAATCTACTATATTTGGATGTCTTTCTGCTACTAATCCATTCCATTCTCTTATTAATCTACTTGTAAGTTCCGGATCTTGACTTAGTGCAAATTTCAGTGCATATTCATCTGGAAGAACTATTCCTTTTTTTGGTATGAAAACTTCCATTTCTTTAGGTGAGTATTGATTAACCCAACCTTTTTTATTTTTTTCAATATAATCAAACTGGTTTCTAACTAAAGTAGAAAGTGCTTCTCTATGTTTTTCTTTTCTTTTCTTTACCTCACCTTTAAATCTACTAAGCTTTCTATAATCTCCTGAATCTGCTAATTCCCTTTCTTTTTGCTGAGCTTGTTCTAACATTCTTGCAAGTGTGTCTACCTTTTTTCTTTCTGTTTGAAGTTGCTCAGTTGTTTTAGATTGATGGCATGCTATAATAGTAGACTGAAGAAATCTATAATTAGGATGATTTTTATTAGGTTTTGCTCTAATAACTATGCCCATGCCTCCTTCACCAATTTTTTGTGGATATGGGCTAAATACTCCTTGTAATTCTGGACCTAATAAAGGTTCAATTCTATTCCAATCAAAGTCAAAAGCCATTTTATTCACGATAGTTATATATAAATCACCCCTTTATAAATGTTTTGGTTTTTATGTCACTTATAAGTGACAAAATTGTCTTTAGTTGGTAGTAAGTTAGAATGTGTTAAAAAAATTTATATATAGAAATAGACATTTTAAAAAACATGCATCTTGATTTGAAAAGAAAGGCATTATTGGGTATGTTTTGGACTAGTTTTGGAAGATTTTCTACTCATAGTATAAGGTTAATAATGAAAATATTTCTTGCAAGGTTATTAATTCCAGAAGAATTTGGAACAGCTGCTATTGCTTTTATATTAATCATGATAGCTGGGCAGTTTCAGAATTGGGGTTTTGGGTCTGCTTTAGTACATAAAAGAACAGAGATTAAAAAATCAGCTAATAACATTTTCACAATAAGATTAATTATTGGAGCCATACTTACTTTAGTTTGTTTTTTTGGGGCTAATAAATTTGCTGAATTTTATAATTTACCTGCAATAGCTCCGATGACTAAAGTTTTATCTTTTACATTCATAATCGGTGCTTTGGGTACTGTTCCTGGAACTTTACTAGGAAAAGAATTACAGTTTAGAAAAAACTCTTTGAGAAGTTTGGGTTCGTTAGGAGTTTACAGCATTTCTGCTGTTATTCTTGCATATTATGGCCTTGGGGCTTGGAGTATAATATGGGCTAGCGTGGGTTCTGCTGTTGCAGGAACATTATTGGCATGGCTTTTTTGTGAATATAGGCCAAAACTTGAATTTGATTTTAAAGTTACAAAAAAATTATTCAGATATAGTAAATTCATAGCATTAGGTGGATTTATGGGATTTGCAATAGCTAATAGTGATGATTTTGTAATTGGAAAAGTATTAGGAGCTTCTGCTTATGCTTTTTATGGTTTAGCTTTTTCTTTTGCTCAAGAACCAATAACACAAGTCAGTAGTGTTGTAAATGGAGTCATGTGGCCTATTTACTGCAAATTACAAAATAATAAAGAAAGAATGAAAAGAGCTTATTTAAGAGCAGTGAAGTTGAGTTCTTTGTTTTCATTGCCTGCTGCCATAGGTTTATTTGTTTTAGCTAAAGATATAACAAGAATTGTCTTTGGAGAAAATTGGTTGCCCATGGTTGATATTGCTAGAGCATTATGTGTTTTAGTTGCAATTGAGTGTTTAGGAAGCGGAGCTGGTTCTGTTTATAATGCAATTGGAAAACCATACATAAATACAAAAATTTCAATATTAAAGCTTGTTATTGTTTTAATAGCTATTTATCCTTTGACTAAATATTATGGATTATTAGGTGCTGCTGCTGCTTTAGTAATTATGACTATTGTTGGATTGATTGCATCTTATATAATATTTTATAAGATGTTTGGAGCAATAATATTTAAGATTTATATCATGTTTGGAAAAATTGTTAGCTCAGCTTTAGCTATGGGTATTGGAGTTTATTTAATAAAAGCGCATATTTTTATGAATAATGTTAATTTAATAAGATTATTAACTCTAGTATTTTCAGGAATAATTTTATACTTAATAATCAGTTTTATTATAGACAAGGAATTTAGAGAAAATGTATTTGAATTTAAGAGCATTGTTTGGAATAAAAAGATAATTAAATCGTTGATTAAGGTATAAAATATACTTGATTTAGTTTACCAGTTAAATTTATAAATTACAAAAATAATAAACCTACCATGACAAAAAAAGATAAAATTTTCATACAAAATGAACAAGATATTAAAAAAAATAAAATAAAAAATTTATTAAAGAATAAAGATTTTAAAACAGCTGCAATTAAACTTATCATTCTTGGAGTTTTATTCTATGTATTCTATTTTCTCGGCCAATATGCAACTGAGAAAGAGAGAATAATGCCTCAATATTTTCAATATGATAGCTTATCTCAAATTATTATCCTGTCCACCATTATATTTTTTTTTATAGCAAGATATAAGTTTAAAGAATTAAAAACTTTTAGGATTAATATAAAACAAGCTTTAATTTTTGGATTTTTAACGATAGTTTTTTTTATTATTTTTAAAAAATTTACAGAATTTTCTTTAACAGATAAAGCATTGGAATATTATTGGATAGTTCTTTTTTTAAAATATTTCATTCCGACGATATTTATGGGTTCATTGATCTTGAGTGTTGTCAGCTGGAAATTTATTAAGTACTTTGATAATAAATTTAATAAACAAATCTTTTATTCTATTATTTTAGCTATTATTTTTAAATATTTGACTGTAATGTTTACAAGATTTTGGTTGATTTTTTCTAAAGTAGTTTCAAAAGCGGTTTTTTTTCTTTTAAGTTTGAATATTAAATATGTTTATTTGAGATTTAATAAAGGTGTCCCTGTACTTGGAACTTCTAGATTTGGAGCAACTATTTATAAGCCTTGTTCTGGGATAGGCGGGTTGAGTTTATTTTTGTTATTGTTTGTGTTGATTTTATTGATTGAATGGAAACAAGTGAATAAGCTGAGAGCTTTTTTGATATTGCCTATTGGTTTAGTAGGTATGTTGATGACAAACATACTAAGAATATATCTTTTATTTTTGGTTGGTATTTATATTTCTCCTTCATTTGCTGTTGGTGGATTTCATAGTAATATTGGATGGGTATTATTTGTTTTTTACTTTTTAGGATTTGAGTATCTTAGTTATGATTGGTTGAGAAAAAAAGAAGATTAATTTGTTATTTTAAAATATTTGAATAAACTTCTTCATATTCCTTTGCTATCTTTGCTGCAGAAAATCCTTGTTCAATTAATCTTTTTCCGTTTTCTGCTATTTCTCTTGCTTTTTTTGGGTTATTTAATAAGAATTCTATAGCCTCTGCAATTCTTTTTGGGCTCTTTACAGGAACTAAAAATCCTGTTTCTTTATCTTTTATCAATACCCTTATTCCAGATATATCTGTTCCAATAACTGCTTTTTTCATTGCCATTGCTTCCATTAAAGATCTAGGAGTACCTTCTGATAAAGAAGGAAGAATAAATATTCCTGATTTGTTTAATAATTCTAATGCATCATTACGATAACCTAGAAATCTTATCTTATCTTGCAAATTAAATTTTTTTGTTAGTTTTATTAATTCTTTCTTCTTTATTCCATTACCAATTATTTGTAGTTTAATATTCTTATCTTGAACATATTTTAAAGAAATTATTAAATCCTGGATTCTTTTTGATTCTACTAATCTACCAATAAAGGTAATTAATTTTGGATTTCCTTTTTTTGGTTTAGGTATAGAATCCAAATCTACAAAGTTATTTATTACTTTTACCTTAGTTTTTTTAATGTGTTTGAAGGTTTTTCTTAATCCCTCTGATAATGGAATAACCCTATCAAAGAAACCAAGAATGAATTTATCAAGTGATTCATAAATTCTAAGTTTTAATCCTCCTTCTTTAGGGCACCAACCATGAGGTGTGCTAATTACTTTTATTCCTGCTTTTTTAGCAGAAAAATAGCCTAAGATATCTGCTTTATATCCATGAGTATGTAGTATGTTTATTTGTTCTTGGTTCAGCAAATTAGACAATTGATTAATAAAATCAAAGAAGCAGTATTTTCCCTTCACGTCCAATATTTTTGTTTTTATACTTTGTTTTTTAGCTTCTTCTAATAAAGTTAAATCTGAGGAATTTGGGCATATCAACAAAGAGTTTATTTTATTTGAATGTCTTAATAAACCTAAAATCCATCTTTCAGCACCATACAAACCATCTGTACAAATAAAGTGTGCTACTTTTATCATTAATTGATTCAAGAAAATAAAGAATTTAAAAAAGTTTTGATAATATTAATGATCAGTTTATTATAGGAATTGTGCTGAAACCGAAAGATATAAAAAGGATAAATATAAAATAACTAGATAACATGGTTGAGGATGCAGAAAAAGAGGTAGATATTAAAGAGTATTTGAATTTAGCTTTAAGATATAAATATATTATTGGCTCTATTGTTCTTCTTTTCTTAGTAATGGGCATTGTAGCATATAAATTAGAAGTTCCTGTATATTCTGCTACTGCTACTTTAGTAGCTGAAAGCGATACTACAGACAGCAAATACTCTTTGGAAAATGAAATTGATTCTGATATTGTCGCTGCATTGGCTAAAAGTTCTGAAACTGTTTCAAGAATGATGAAGGAATTAGGGCTTTTAGATGAAACAATTATCCCTGATATGTTTACAACAGTAAGAATAAAGTTAGGATTAACTGAAGATCCTTATAATTCATTTTTAGGGAGAGTTAGATACTATAGGAATAATATTAATGTACAGCAAGAAGATAAAGGTAATATAATTAGAATAACTACAACTGATCAAAATCCAAAAATTGCTGCAGATATTGCAAATAAAATTGCTGAAATTGTTTTAGATAATATAAATAGAGAGAGAAACTCGAAAGTAAGTAAAAGTATAAAATATATTGATGAACAGTTAAATGTTATACGAAATTTACTTTCTGAGGATAGGAAAAAATTAGTAGAATTGGAGATGTCTGGAGAATATCATTCTGTTATTGAATTAAACGAAAAAATACAAGACGGAGAAAAATTATTAAGACAATATAATGACAGGATAAAATTCTATGATACAAAACTTGCTTTAGAATTTAGCGACCCTGGAAGATGGGAAAATAGAACAGAGTTCAGGGAAGAAAAAGAAAAATATGAATATGAGAAATCTTATTATGAAGATGAGGTTGAAAGATTAACACAAGAATTAGAAGTGGATAAAGAAATGTATAATAGATTAGATAAAACTGATTTTTATAGGGCAAATGAACTTATTTCTATAGTTAAAATGGATGAAAGCATTTATGCAAACTTATTAAATGACAAACAAAGTTTGATTATAGGAGAATTATTTACTCCTACTCCTCTTAGATTTTTAAGCAGGGCATGGACACCAACCTTCCCTGATAGATTAAGAGGGATACAGAATATTATTATTTTTTTAGGTTTAGGTATGGTGGTTTCTTTTGGAATTGTATCTACTCTCCAATTCTTTGACAAGAGATTTAGTGATGTTGAAGAAATTGAAGAAGAACTAGGTTTGAATGTATTAGGAACTGTTCCAAAGATTAAAAATGAAGAAAAGATGAAAGATTTAGAAAAATCTCCTTTTGTTGAGGCTTATAAAACATTAAGAACAAATATTCATTTCACTGATAAAAAAGGGAAGCTTAAAGTATTGGGTATTACAAGCGCTGAAGCTGATACTGGAAAATCCTTTATCATTAAACATTTGGCGAACACTATGGCTAATAGTAAAGACAGAGTATTGGTAATAGATTGTGATTTGAGAAATCCTAGTTTACATTCATATTTTAAGGTTAAAAGGAGGCCTGGATTGACAGATATTTTAATTGGAAATGCTAAATTAGATAAGGCAATAGTAAAAGTTAAGAGAAATTTATATGTATTACCTTCTGGATCATTGCATTATAATC
This sequence comes from Candidatus Woesearchaeota archaeon, assembly GCA_019322535.1. Taxonomy (GTDB): domain Archaea; phylum Nanobdellota; class Nanobdellia; order Woesearchaeales; family WJKL01; genus JAHWIM01. The sequence goes on along the minus strand of JAHWIM010000078.1, from coordinate 29,562 downwards.
CTCAACAATTAATTGAATCAAAAGAAATGAATTCTTTATTAGAAGATGTTAAGAAGAAATATGACATGGTACTTTGTGATTCAATCCCTGTTTTAACTACTAGTGATGCTGAACTATTAGCAGCTTTGGTTGACTCAAATATTTTTGTTGTTAATTCAATGAAATCTAAGAAAGAGGATGTAATTAATGCTAAAAAGTTGTTGAATAAAATAAATGTTCCTATTTTAGGAGCAGTGTTGAATAATAAGAAAGATAAGGGAAAACAGTATTATTATAAAAAATAAACTTATTCTTTTTTTAGAAAAATTTATTTGAATAGGGTAAATATTTCAAAGATTCTAGTAAAAAATAATCTTGCTGTCCAGTATACAACTACCATATCAAGAGAAAGGGATTCGTTTTTAAGATAATATAAATCTAATAAAATTCTTCTCCTCTTTGGAAGTTTATTTAGCTTTCCGCATTTTTTTAATATTTTATGCATATGTAGTGGATGATATCTGCAAACTTGATTTAAACCAGTAAGTCCTGGTTTTATTTGTAGGATTCTACCCCAGTGTTTATTTTTTTTGACATATCTTTTATAAAAATCTGTATCTAATGGTCTTGGACCAATAAAAGTTATATCTCCTTTTAATATATTGAATAGCTGTGGAAGTTCATCAAAGTGTGTTGCTCTAAGGATTTTTCCGATTGGTGTAATCAATCTTTCATCTGGTGGATTCATTCTGTATCCTTTATTTTGTTGCAACTCTTTTGCATTATTAACTAATGTTCGAAATTTGTATGCTGTAAAGATTTTTTTATTTTTTCCAATGCGTTGAGACTTATAAAATATTGGTCTTCCAGAGGATAGTAAAACAGAAAGAATGATTAAGATAAAAAAAGGGAGAAAAATTAGAATGCTTTTAAGTGCAAACAGTATGTCAAAAATTCTCTTTGAAAGGTGATATTTTTTCATCTAAACACCGTTATAATATTAGTAACTTCAATATAAAATAAAGTAACAATTTGATTTAAAAAATTTTTGGTTGGATTATTTAAATTTATTAAACAAATGTTCAAATGCAGACTTAATGGTCCCTTTCAAATTTGTATTTTGTAAATAAAATTTAGCAATAACTAAACCTAAGATAGCACCTCCAACTACATCACTCAAATAATGGACTTTTAAATAGATTCTGCTAAAAATAATCAATAAACCAATAAATCCTAATCCTAGTTTATGTTTTGGAGCTTCTCTAAATAATATAATTAAAGCTAATAAGATAACAGCGGCATGTAAGCTTGGAAAAGAATAATCTATTAAATTGATAAGAGGATAAAAAATAATTAAACCAAAAGGTCTGGGTCTAGCTATTAAAAACTTTAAAATAATGCAAATTCCACCTAAAACAAAAAAACAAACCCAAAGCAAAGGAATTTTTCTTTTTTCTTTTTTCATAAACAAAAATAGAATTGTTAAAAGAATCAAAATGACAAAGAATTCACCAATATTGGTTATTATTCCAAAAAAACTATCAAAATAATTATTTTTAATTAAGTCAACAAAATCAAAAGCATAATTGTCTAATAAAAAAGTTATTGCTAAACTTAAAATTAAAACAATTCCAAAAACAAAATTATTTTTTTCTTTCATTATTTTTATTAATGCGCTTTCTGATGAATTTATTTTCACTTTTTATTGCTTGATAAAATTCATTGATATCTCTTTTGAATTTTTTATCATACTGGATAATACTAATCAATCTTCTTGAATAATATTGATCTTCTAATGTAATTGTTAAAAGAGTTTTTAAAAAATCCATAGGTTCTCCTACACTGAAAGAAGGTCCATCAAAGGTATACCAAAAAAAATCATTTTTTTCCTTTAGCTTATTAAATAATTCATGTTCAGAATTCCAGTCCCCCCCTAATGGAAATTCAAAATTACTTATTAATTTGAATACGCTTGGTTTAAAAACATATCTTCCAGAAGATAGTATACTTTTATTTTTTTTATAAAATAAATCTATAACTTGTTTTGCTGCAGGAATTTTTGATTTATAAAAAAGATCAGAAAATAAAACCACAAAAGGTTCATCTTTTATAAAATCTTTTGCTTTTAATACTGCATGTACCCATCCACGCGGTTCATTTTGTTTTATATACTGGATTTTACATAGGTTTTCTATCTCATATAAGTATCTAATTAAATCTTCTCTTTCAATCTTTTTTAATATTTTATTTAAATGTTGATTTTTTGTAAAAAACTCTTTTAATTTATTTGTATGATTGGTTACTATAAGAACATCTGTTATTCCAGACTCATGAAGTTCTTGCATTAAATAAACAACTATTGGCTTATTGATAATGGGTATCAAAAGTTTAGAATCAATTTTTGTAAAAGGAAACATTCTTTTGCCTAGTCCTGCAGCTACTATCACCGCTTTTGTTACTTTTTTAGGCATATTATAAATTTTAATAAAATGAGTATTAAAAGTTTTTGTTTTTGATTAAGTTTATATAGTATTTATTTTTTAAATATCTTATGAAACTCCTTAGTTTTGTTGATGTACATGGTAATTTAAGTGTTTTAAAGAAATTAATTGAGAGAGGGAAGAGGGAAGATATTGATGTTATGGTTTGTGCTGGGGATGTTACTATTTTTGGAAGTAAATTAAAAAACATTATTGGCAAACTTGCTAAGATTAAAAAACCTGTCTTGATTATTCCTGGAAATCATGAAGATGATAGAGATATTAAGAAAATCTGTGGAATGTTTGAAAATTGTGTTAATTTACACAAAAAAGGTTTTAGAAAGGAAAATTATTTGTTTTTAGGTTATGGTGGTGGTGGATTTTCATTAATAGACAAGGGTTTTGAAAAGACTGCTAAAAAATTTAAAAGAATGATTAGGAAAAACGACAAAGTTGTTTTGGTTACTCATGCTCCTCCTTACAACACAAAAATTGATAAGATAAGCAAAAAATCTTGTGGAAATAAGTCGATAAGAAAGTTTATTTCTGGAACAAAACCAGATTTGGTTATTTGCGGGCATTTGCATGAATGTGCTGGAAAACAAGATAAAATTGGAAAAACAAAAATAATTAATCCTGGATATAAAGGAAAAGTTATTGATGTTTGATTACTGATTAGTTAGAAATAGAAGGATTTATATATTATTTTTATAATAAATATTGAATATGGGTGCGGATTATCCTGATAAAAAAGAGGAACTGCCAATATGGTATAGGGTTCTTAATAGAATTAGTTTTGGCGGCCTTCATAAATTAATTCTTGCTTCTCCTGAAGTTTATGGAATAAAAGAAAGATTAAAACAAGCAATTGGATTAGAAGAAGATAATCAGAGTTTAGACAAAGTTCTTGAAGTTGGAGGTCAGAGAATTGAGGGCCTTAAAGAAGAAGAAGGTACACTAGAGGATATTCGGCAAAGAATGCAGAAAAAAGGTATTGAGCCAGAAAAACTAACAACTGAAAATTTAGCTGGAACAATAGAACAAATTTTAAAAGAAAGAGCAGAGGCATTAGCAAGTGTGGAAAAACTTGAGAAAGATCCACGCAAACTGCTTGGAGAACATATGTGGGACGAATCACAAAGTGGTGTGCTTTTTGTCAATCCAGATCATGTTGTTATTGAAGCAAATGAGAATGCACTAAAATATCTTGGTCTAGAATTGCCAGAAGTTGTTGGAAATAGGTTAAATGAAGTAATTCAAAGTAATGGATATTTTGGAAGATATATTGCATTGTTTATTGAATACGCTAAAGAATTTGGTGAACAAGGACAAGCCTTTAGCCCAAATACATTCAAAGTAGGAGATGCTGCTTTTAGTGTAAGAGGATATTCTACTGTATCCCAAGAAAGAAAGCATATTGGTGGATTTGTTGTACTTACTCCCCATGTATCAATAGGACTAATAGAACAGCTTTCTAAGGCGTTTAAGACTACAATTTATGCTAGAGGTGCTCTAACTTATGATCAAGTACTTAACGAATGTGCATTCCCTATAATGACTTCTAAAAAAAGTGTTTATATTGACATGAGTGAACTTGAATTAATAGAAACAGGTTCTCTTGATACTCTTGCAAAAGGACATTTGGTGTTAGCTAAACAAGGAGCAAAATGTGTTTTCAAGAATGTTCCTAAAGACATTGTATGTTACCTCAGAGATGAACATGGAATAGATACAGATAGTATTAGAGGAATTCGATATAGTAAAAAAGCTACTATTGCTACTGAAAGAGAGATTAAAGAGTACCTTGCAATGCAAAATGCTAAGAAAGAAGGCGTTGAAGATATTAGACTTAGAGGAGATATTTTACCTAATGAAGCTTAGTTTTTGTATTCTTATTTTTTTGCTAACAAAACAACCCTAGATTCTTTCTTCTCGTCTTTTATTTTATAATTTGGAAGGTATTTGATAATTTTTTCTGTGAAGGCTTTTACTTCATGATGCCTTGGCATATTTTGTATTGATAATCTTTGCATAGAATATCCAACAAACATGTATGCTTTAACTTCAACAAATATTGGATCTGCTTTTTTTATTAACTTGGCATAGTTTTCTGGTTCAATCATATTTAGGTTTTTTAGTAAAGTTATTCTCAGAACTGTTCTTGTTTTTGATTTTAGTTCTTTAAGAATGTTTAATGATTTGTTTAGTTTTTTCCAAGCATTTTTTATTGTTGGCCTATCAACTTTTTTGAATAATTTTTCATTTGGTGCATCTATAGATATATATAATTGAGTAGGCAATGGTTTAAGTTTAGTTAATGCTTCTGGAAGTAAGCCGTTTGAGACAATAAAACTGGTTGCTTTTCTTTTGTGAATTTCTTTTATTAATTCTCCAAGTTTTGGATAAAGCAAAGGTTCTCCTGATAAAGAGATAGCAAATTGGTTTGGGGTTTGTGCTTCTTTGAATTTTGTAAGATTGATTTTTTCATTTCCTGGAAATCCATTTAATAGTTTTTGCTGAGCTTTTATTGCTTTTTCAATCAATTGTTTTGGATCACCTAATGGTTTTTTTATTTTAATTCCTTCTGTATATTCAACTGGTCTCCAACAAAGAATGCATCTGTTCTGACAGTGGCCTAAAGTAGTGGAGATTTGACAACATTGATGAGATTTGATGCCATAGAATTTTTCTTTGTAACAGACTCCTTGGTCTAATAAAGATTTTTTTGTCCACGTACAGATTTTAATAGCACTATGATTGCCTATAAATCTATAATGCTGTTTCTCTAATAACCTCCTTAGTTCTTTTGATACCATTGTTTTGAGATATTTGGAAAACTATTTAAAGATTGGTTTTTTTATTTTGGAAATGAAATTATTTAAAGAAGCCCTTAAAGAATTAGAAAATTCTAAAAAATTTAAAGATTGGCAGGGAAACAGTTCTGGTGTTTTTTTGAGCTATGGTTTTTTGATGGTTTCTGGAGATAAAGAAGATAGTTGGAAGATTGGGTATTATCATAAAAAAGATGATATGATTACTTCTTTTAATGTCGGAGAAAAGATTGAAATAGAACCTGAAAGCGAAGTTTTTAAGAGAGAAACTACAAAAATAAATGAAATTGATTTAAAAAAAATAAAATTTGATATTGATAAAGCAGTTGAAATTGCTAAGAGATTACAAGAAGAAAAATATGCTAATGAAAAACCAAATAAAATTATTGTTATTCTACAAAAAATAAAAATAGGGCAGATTTGGAACATAACTTATATAACCCAGACTATGAAAACTTTGAACTTTAAAATAAATACTGAGACTGGAAAAATTCTAGAACATAAATTAACTTCTTTATTTGAATATAGGCAATAAAAAGCTTTATAAACAAAATATTATTTCATTAATTGGGGGATTGAAATTAACATAAAAATATGTGTTGTTGGATTAGGATATGTTGGACTGCCTTTGGCTATATCATTTAGTAAAGTTTATTCTGTAAATGGTTTTGATGTTAATGAGAAAAGAATTGAAGAATTAAAAAATAACATAGATAAAACCGATGAAGTTGCATCTGAAGAGCTAAGTAAAGCAAAAATTAATTTATCAAGTGATCCTAATATAATTAGTGAATCTAATTTTATTATTATTGCTGTTCCAACACCAATTGATGAATATAAAAAACCAGATATAAGAATACTTTTGAATGCTTCTGCTACTGTCGGAAAACATCTAAAACAAGGATCTATTGTTGTTTATGAATCAACAGTACATCCTGGTTGTACTGAAAGGGATTGTATTCCAATTTTAGAAAAAGAATCTGGATTAAAATGTTTAAAAGATTTTAAAGTTGGTTATAGTCCTGAAAGAATTAATCCTGGAGATAAAGTTCATACAGTAGAAAAAATTGTTAAAGTTGTTTCTGGTTGTGATAAAGAAACTTTAGATATTGTTGCTGATGTTTATAGTAAAATCATAAAAGCAGGTGTTCATAAAGCTCAATCTATAAAAGTTGCTGAGGCTGCAAAGATCATTGAAAATACTCAAAGAGATATTAATATTGCATTGATGAATGAATTAAAAATGATTTTTGATAAAGCAGGTGTTAATTGGAAAGAGGTTTTAGAAGCAGCTGGAACAAAATGGAATTTTATTAAATTTACTCCTGGACTAGTAGGAGGTCATTGTATTGGGGTTGACCCTTATTATCTTGCTCATGAAGCTGAAAGATTAGGACATCATCCGCAAATGATAATATCAGGAAGAAGGATTAACGATTACATGGCTAAATATGAAGCAAATAGAATGATTAAATATATGATTAATAAAGAAGTAAGTGTAAAAGGAGCTAAGATTTTAGTTTTAGGTGGAACATTTAAACCAAATGTGCCTGATACTAGAAATTCTAAAGTAAAGGATTTTGCTGATGAATTAAAATCACACGGATGTGAAGTTGATATATGTGAACCTCATGTAAAAGGAGACTTATTTGGCTTGAAAAATGTGAATTTAGAAGGAAAATCAAATTATGATTTTGTTGTCAAAGCAGTAAATCATGATGTTTTTAAGGATGTTACGATTGATTATGAGATTTTACAATAACCATTTATTTTTTAATATATATTTCTTAGATTAACATTATTTATATATGAGTATTTTTTTCAAAAATTTGGGGAAAATGCTAGAGTTAATAAAAAATCAAATTGGTTCTAATGGTGAAAAAGGCTGGCCTGTTGCTGTAAGAGACAGAATTGCTTTTCCTTCTGCAAAAGAATTGATTGTTAGTGAAGCAAATGTTGCTGTGACTTTTTTATGGACAATGAGAGATGCTGTAATTCCAAAACTAGAGAAGAAGAATTTAGCAATAGCTACTAATTTTTATACTCCTGCAGGACTAGTTGGAATGTTAAGAAATATCTTAGCTAATCCTTATATCAGGTATATTATTTTACTTGGAGAAGAATATAGTTCAAAATCTGAGGGAGATAAAGCGAAGAGTCAGACTTTGTCTGGGCACCAGATATCTGAGTTAACTAGTGCAAATGCTTTAAGAGCTTTTTTTGAAAAAGGTATTAATGAAGAGAGAAAGATTCCTGGTTTTGAGAATTCTGCATATTTTGATAAAAATATTCCAACTGAATTGATAAACAAAGTTAGGGAAAATGTTGAGTTGATTGATTTAAATAAAAAAATGCCAAATGCTCCTTTGGCAGAGAAAACTGAAAAAGCTAATGAGATGATGAATAATTTAGAAAAGAAAAAACCTTTCTTAGACAAACCTTTTGTTTTTGAATATGAAGAAGCAGAAGAATCTTTTCCATATGAAGGAGGACCAGTAATTGTCCATGGCAGCACAATACCTAAAACATGGATTGAAGTAATACATAATATATATAGATACGGAAGAAAAAATTTAATGAATGCAAATACTGATAGGTGGGTTAAGGAAATTAATAATATGGTTGCAGTGATTCATGATCCTCAGAATATGGATTTGACAGTTAATCCTTTTTTAGTTCCTTTAACTAATGAAAAGATTGCTGCTTATCAAAAAGAGATTCTTTCTCCTTTACTGCCTGAAGGAAAGGCGTATACTTATGGTAATAAATTAAGAGCTTATATTTTTCCTTCTGCAAAAGAGATTAAAGATTTAGTTAACAGCACTGAATATAAGGATTTTGAATTTGGCAAAGGGCCTCATTTAGATGCAAATGTTAATTATAAAGAGGATATTTGTGAAATTAATCAGATAAAAGATATTATAGATGCTTTGAAAAGAGATCCGTACTCTAAAGCGTGTGTTGCAATTACCTGGCACGTTCAAGACGAATTGATGAGAAAACACAAGAGCAGTCCATGTTTAGTGTTTTTACAAGCAGTTGTACAGGATGAAAAATTGAATTTAACTGTTTTTTTTAGAAGCCATGATATGACTCAAGGATGGCCTGAGAATGCTTATGGCTGTGCTGTAATACAAAAAGAGATTGCAGATGGAATTAAGGTTGAGTCTGGAATTTTAACAATAATGTCTGGAAGTGCTCAGATTTACGCTCATTATTATCAGCAAGTAGGGGATATGCTGAAGAAGCATAAAACAGAAGAAGTGAATTATATTGATCCAAGAGGTAATTTTACAATAGAGTTAAAGGATGGAGAGATATTAGTCAAGCATATACATCCAGAAAGTAATGCAGTACTAGAAGAATTTAAAGGAAAAACAGCAATGGAATTATTGGATAATATTTCATTGTCAACAATTATTATAGATACAAGACACGCAATATATCTAGGAGCAGAATTAAAGAAAGCTGAAAATGCTTTAAATCTTGGTTTAGATTACGAGCAAGATGTTGAATTAAAATTGAATAAGAAAGGAAAAAATAGGTTATTTTCTTTTATTAAAAGGATTAGGGTGGTAGATTGAGTGAAAAACCAATAAGTTATGAAGCAATTAAAAAGAATAAGAAATTAGGAGAATTTATTGAAGAAGAGGATTAAGATAATATTTTATCTATCTCTTTTTTTATGTCTTCAAAAACTTTATCTTTTAGTTGGTTTGCATTTATTTTGATCCATTTGAATTCTTTTGCAAGCTGAAGATGCTTTTTTCTTGCTTTTTGCATTAATTTCTTATTTTTCTCATGAATATGTTTTTTTTCTGTTTTTGGAAAAGGTTTTCCGTCAAGCAATAAGGCTGTATCTTCTTTTATTAATGGTTTGTTGATCTCTTTCAGCCAGTTATAATCTGCTCCTTTTATAGATCCCCAAACTAATCCTGTTCCAACATAATCTTCAGATATTATATTTATTCCTTTCTTAAGTTTTTTAATTAAGATTGGCTGGAATTGTAATCTGTTTAATACATATAATAATTGAAATTCTTCTTCAGAAATGGTTTGTTTTTTTCTTCTTAGTATCTTATTAATTATTTGTCCTGTTGGTTTTAATTTATAATGAGGTATTTTAACATATTCTGCCTTATATCCTTTTTTTCTAAGATATTTGATAAGTTTCTTTGTTTGTGTTGTTTTTCCTATTCTATTTATACCATAAATAACAATTAATTTACCTTTTTTCATGATTCTAAACAAAAATTAATCTATTTAAATATTTATTGATGTTTTCTATTTAAAGTTAGAACTAAAAGTAAAACAAGAGTTGAAATAACAGTTAGAATTAGCGTAATTCCTGCTTTTTTTAATGGAGATAGGTTTTGGTAAACGTTGATAAATAAATTATCTGTTACCTGGTGGTCTGCTGGAGGCACTATTTCATCTATTGAAATTGTTTTTGCTACTATCTTTGTTTCAGGAGCTTTATAATATTTATATGAAATAAAAGTTAACCCAAGGATTAATAATATGATAAATAAGTAAATTCTTTTTGATTTTTTTTGTGGTGGTTTTGGCACTGTTGTTTTTGCTTTTTTGATTATTAAAATTGCTAATAGTGCTATGACAACAAATGCTACTACTAATATAAGTCCTGCTTTTTGAAGAATAGTGTTCATAATGCTTGATTCTTCTGTTTTTTTATCTTTTTCTGAAAGGATTGTTTTACCTGTTGGAGCTGCTGGAACGCACTCTTTTATTGAAATTGGTTTGCCTTCTTCTGTATTGCATTTGTTAACATCTGTGCATGTTCTAGTTTGTTTTTTATCTTTGCAGTCAGTCCAGTCTGAACATTGCCAATTAGGTACGCAATCTGTAGATGTACATGATCTTTTTTGTTCTGTTTTTGAAGTACAACCATTTAAGTCTAAACATACTTTTACTTGTTCTCCATCTTTACAAGAAGACCATTCTGAACATTCAAAATTAGGTGTACAAGAAACTGATACTGGTCTTTTTGTTGTTGTGTCTAATGCTGAGCATGTGCAGGTTTTGGATTCAAAATCAGGTTGGCATTCTAGGCCAAGTGTACAATAACCTCCACATACAGGATATTCTGAATCTGAACAATAGACTGGAGTTTTTGTTAAAGTTGTGCAGGCACATCCTCCAAATTCTGCATCTGGTACGCATAACATATCTAGAGGGCAGTCTCCTCCACATTGTGGATAATTTGAATCACTACAGGAATAAACTGCACGACCTGTAATTGAACTAAATCCAGGTATTTTAATAAAAAAAGTAGCTATTATTCCCAAGATTACAACAACTAAAGTAATTGCTAAAGTAGAATTAACTATTAATTGTTCTCTTTTTTTCATTGTTTTGTTTTATATATCAAATAATAGTTTATAAATTTTTCTATTAGTAATTATATATTTATTGAGAGTGTTTTTTCTCTAGATTTTATGCCCGAAGTAATGCTGATTTTCTTTTTAAATAATTTTGAAAAAAATTTAATTATTTCTTGATTTGCTTTGCCTTTTTCTGGGGCTGATTTTATATTAATTCTTAATGCTTTTTTGTTATTGTCCCACTTTATTATTTCATTTTTTTGAGAATTTGGCTTAACAATGATTTTTAATTTATTGTTTTTTATGTAATTAGAAAGACTAATCATATTCTCTCCAGGTGTGTTTGCATTTCTCACACTTAAAGAATCTTGTTTCTGGTTCGTCTCCTGCTCTTGTTTGTAATGTCCAGAAATATGCTTTTTTATGGCCACATTTAGGGCATTCTTTTTCTGTTAGGGGGTGTGTCTCTACTTCTTTTTCTATAATATCAACTGCAGGTTGTTTTTGCACTATTTCTTGGCGAATAACTGCCTGCTTTGTTTCTGAGGTTTTATAGCTGCAGCTTGAACAGGCAAGAACTTTTTTTGAACCTATTTTTTTAGGTACAAGCAATGAACCGCATTTTGGACAAAACATTTTTATCTCACAATTTTTAATAATTGTAATAGTCTAACAAACCCTATTTTAATCCAGCCTAAGTAGGGTATTCTAAATACAGCCTTCCCTATTAATTTATCTGAAGATATTTTAGTTTCATTAAGGGTTTTTGAAGATATTGATTCTAGATTATGGTCTCCTTTTGTTTGAAAATAATATTGATCATTTTCTTGCCATATTTTTATGTTTCTGTGAATAATTGGATCTGGTCTATATGTATTAAAAACTATTATATCTCCTACTTGAATGTTTTCTGGAGGAAGTCCTTTTAAAACCATGATGTCTCCAATATTAAATCCATTTTTATATTTGAATGAAAGAAATTGTTCTTTTGTTATATTGTAGGAATTATAGAATTCTTTTTGTGTGCACGTTCTTCTTTCACAGATTGCAATAGAATTCCACCAATCATCAAAATTTCCATCGTGTTCCATTGAACCTGATACAACTGCAACAATTGGATGTGATGTGTGCAGAATAAATCCTAGGCCTGGATAAACTATAAATTTTATAAGGATAAAAGCGATGATGATGTTAGCTATCCAGCTCCAAATAGAATTACTTTCCCATAGAAAGTACCATACTTTTTTGAGGGTTTTTTTGAATTCTTTTTTATCCATTTTATTTGATGAGATGAATTTGGAAAGTAATATAAACTTATCGATTATTTAAATATTTATGGGACAATATTATGAAGGTATTTTGCAACTAAGGAATCCAAGCAAAGATGTATTTGAATTTTTGAAGGAATTAGTTGGAGAAAGAGAAAAAGTAAATATTGTAAAAGAAGAGAAGATTGCAAATGGTTTTGATCTTTATTTTGATAATCAAAGATATATGATTTCAATAGGAAGGAAATTACAGAAGAGATTTGGTGGAGAGCTAAAAATAACAAGAAAACTCTTTACTTTGAATAAAATAAGTGGCAAAAGAGTTTATAGAGTAAATGTGCTTTTTAGATTGCCTAGTTTTAAAGTTGGTGATGTTATAAATTTCAAAGGGAAAGAAATCAAAGTTAAAGCTATTGGGAACAAAATTTTTGGGTTTGAGATTGACACGGGGAAAAAGATTTCTGTTGCTTATAAAGATATAAAAATTTGATTAAAACTTAAATTTACCTGGTTTTTCTTCTTTGCCTAATCCAAAAGATTCTTCTTCAAACGGTTTTTCTTCAAATCCTTCTTCTGCCTTTTTAGCTTTTGGAAGGATTTTTTTTAATATTGCAAAAATTGCAAGTATTAGAGGGAACATTACTATAAGGTCTACTGCAACCCAGAAAGATATATCTAAAACACCATGGCCCCAGAGGGTTGTTATTGCTGCAAGAAAATAGATAGGAGAAGGAGCTGCAAAAGAATATGTTACTTTACCTGAAAATTTATGAGTAAAAGAGATATAGATTACAAATAGGCCATAAAACATTATTAATAGGACAATAAAAAATCTTGTCCAGAATGGTTTTGGGTGGGTTGAGAATAGAAAACGCATGGCTTCTATATTTATCCATGTTAAAGTTATTCCATTAGCTAAGGAAGTATTCCATCCTAGTTTTTCTTTTTTATATTTACCAAAATAAACTTCTAAAATAATCCATAATATGAGAATTGGAGCAAGATACCACCATATACTTAGATCTTTGAATGAAGAAGATATGATTTCTTTGAATGCTAGCCACATGCTTTCTAGGATTGCCATGTTATTTAATTTGGTTTTAGAATTTATTAATCTTTTGTTCTGGATTCTTTATATTCTTTGATTATTTTTGTTAAAACGTTTTGTTTTGCCTGTATTTCTTGGAATTCTTTTTGAGAAAATAATTTTATAAGATTGCCAGTTAAATCTAAAGCTGCAAATGCAACTGTTGTTCCTGGATCAATGCCGATGATTAAAAGCTGTTCAGTCATTGTATTTTGGCATTGTTTGGAATATCTTTATCAACTGTTAGCACTGAGATATTATTTCCATCAACTGCTGCAAGAATCATTCCTTGTGATAATTCTCCTCTTAATTTTTTTGGCTCTAAGTTAGCTAGGAAAACTATCTTTTTTCCAATTAAATCTTCTTCTGTATAGTTTTCTTTTAACCCTGCAACTAACTGCCTTTTGGTTTCTTTTCCTTCGTCTATTTTTAAGACGTATAATTTATCTGCATCTGGATGAGGCAAAACTTCTTTGATTGTTCCAACTCTTATATCTATTTTCATCCAATCTTCAAAAGATATTGTTTCTGGCATAATATCACCTTTGATAGCAAAATTTTAATAGTATAAAAAAATTTCTACGTAACATGAAAAAGAGGATTTTTTTAATTGTGTTTTTATTAATTCTTCCTACTGTTCTTGCTAGACAAGGGCATATGCCTTTATTAGCTGTTAGAGAAAAAGGAGGAGAATATGAAGGAAGTGTTGCTGATCTTTATCTTGAAGTTAAACCTGGGACTGGAAGGGTATTTATGGAAACTTTTCCTTTAACAAAATTAGACACTCAGATCTCTACTAGATTTGCAAAAGATGTTGCTTGTGATTACATTGGGGCTGATTGTGATAAATATGATTTTTTTTACACTATAAAAGCTAATTCTCCTATAGTTGGTGGCCCTAGTGCAGGAGCTGCAATATCGATTTTGACTATAGCGATGTTAGAAGAATTTGAGCTGAGTGAAGAAATTGCTATGACTGGAACAATAAATTCTGGTGGATTGATTGGGCCTGTTGGTAGTTTGTTAGCTAAAATTGATGCTGCTGCAAGTATTGGTATTAAGACTATTTTAATTCCCCAAGGGGAGAGCACAATTAAAGAATTTAATTTAACAATTAATTTAAGTGAATATGCTGAGAAATATAATATCACAATTATTGAAGTTAGTGATTTAACTTCTGTATTATATGAATTTACTGGAAAATATTTTAAAGATGTAACAAAAAATTTGACAATTAATAAAGATTATATTGAAACAATGAGTTTTTTAGGTGTAATGCTGTGTAATAGGACTGATTATTTGCAGAGATTTTACTCAGATTTGGATGTTAAGGATATTGAGTTGATGGATGAGGATATGATTGAAGCTGAAAAAACAGCAATTAATAGAACTAAGAAAGGAAGAATGGCTTTGGATGAGAACAAATATTATTCTGCTGCTAGTTATTGTTTTGGAGCAAATATTAATTATCAATACTTAATTACTAAATTAGGAAATTTTACTAATTTTGATGAAGTGAGGAAGGAGATTGAAGATTTTGAAAGAGCAGTAGATGGTGTTGAAATAATAACAGTAACTGATCTTGAAGCTTATATGGTTGTGAAAGAGAGATTAAGAGAGGCAAATAATTCGCTTAATAAAGCTATTGAGCTTTCTGGTGATAAAAAAGATTTTTTTGATAGTTTGGCTTATGCTATTGAAAGAATTTATTCTGCAAGAAGTTGGAGTAAGTTTTTTGGGGTTCCTGGAAGGGCTTTTGATTTTCAGAATAATTTAAGAGAAGGCTGCCTAAGGAAGTTTCTTGAAGCACAGGAGCGTGTACAATATGCTGGTTTGTTTTATCAGAAATCTTTAGAAGAGTTAGAGGAAGAACTTGAATTAATAGAATCAGATTTAGAAAAAGATGATTATGAGATGTGTTTATTTAGGGCAGCAAAGATCAAGGCTGAAGCTGATGTGATTTTAGGAGCAATTGGTGTTGAAGAAGAACAAGTTGATACGATTTTAAACAATAAATTAAATATTGTTAAAAGAATAATAATAGAAGCCCAGGAAGATGGGATGTTTCCTATATTGGGTTATTCTTATTATGAATATGCTAAATCATTAAAAGATGAAAGAAAATATACTGCTTTATTATATGCTGAGTATGCTTTAGAATTAAGTAATTTAAAGTTATATTTTAAGACTCCTGAAGAAACAAGGTGGGGGGTTGAACAGATTCAGATTAAGCCAGAGAAAAAGGCTCCTGTTTCAATTATTGTTATAATTGCTTTCTTATTAGGATTTTTAATAGCCTTGTCTATTAGAATGCGGCCTAAGGTTAAGAAGAAGAGATAATTCTTGATTATAAAACCCTCGCAAACGCCCGAAGGCGTTTGCGGGGAAAAAGAGGTGATAGATCATGAAGTTATGAATGATCTTTGAAAATCAAAGATTTTCATTAGATCGTGATTATTATATCACTTTAAAATGAAACCCCCTAATTTCTACTTTAGAGTAGTGTTGGTAGTATTTAAATATTTCGATTTTTTAGTAAATACTTAAATATTTGGGATTATTGTGCTGTATTATGAGATGTTATTTATGCGGGAGAACGGCAGTTATTAAGAAGCAAAAGAATAGAGTTATCTGCAACAAATGTTTTTGTTGGTTATTTGAAAAAAGAATAAGAAAACAGACTAGGCTGGATAAAAGTTTTAGTTCTGGGGATAGAATTCTTGTGATTGGAGAAGTTGCAAAATATTTAGTTAAAAGCATTACAAAAGATATGAACGTTAAGCTGGTTTCTAAGAACTATAATAAGAAAATAATTGAGTGGACTTTGGATGATGAATTAAATCAGTTTGTTAAAGGAATGTTTGAGGGAAAGGGACGTAGAAAAGAAGAGAAAAAAGTAATTAAGATATTAAAAAATGTAACTGATGAAGAAGTTAAGTTATTTGCAAAGATAAAGGGATTAAAATTTAAGCCTAACAAAAAAGACAAAGCTATTCAAAAGTTTTTAGACAGTGTTCAGGCTAAATATCCAAACGCTAAATATAACTTATTAAGAAATGTTTCTGAACTGAGGACAATTATATGAGATTGCTAATTTTGTGTTTATTGTTGATTATTTTTGTTTGTGGTTGTGAAATTGAAAGTAATGTTGTCAAAAAAGGCATAGTTACAAGTGTTGTGAAAGAAAAAAATGGAAGTATAGATATTTATTTTTGTCCAAGAGATAATTGTACTGGAAAATTGATTGAGTTTATTAGAAGTGCCAAAGAATATGTTCATTGTGCTTTATTTGATTTGGATTTAAAAGAGGTGATTGATGTCTTGCAAGAAAAAAGTGATGTGATTGATGTTAAATTAGTTGTTGATAATGATTATTTTGATGATTTAGCTGAACTAGGTTTTGTAAGGAAAGATACTTCTTCTCAATTCAGTCATAATAAGTTTTGTGTTATTGATGGAGAGAAGATAAGTAGTGGGAGTTTTAATCCAACTGATAGGGGTGCTCATTTTAATAACAATAATTTTTTGATGATTACATCTAGATTTTTAGCTAAGAATTATGAAGATGAATTTCAAGAACTTTGGAATTATAGTATTGGTAAAGGTGGTAATGTTGTTTATCCTGTAATTTATTTGGATGAAAGAAAAATAGAGAATTATTTCTGCCCTGAGGATTATTGCAGTGAACATGTTGAAGAAGCTCTGATGGATGCGAAAGATAGTATTTATTTTATGACTTTTTCTTTTACTCATAATGGAATTGCAAATGTTATTGCATTAAAGATGCAGGAAGGAGTTGAAGTAAAAGGAGTATTTGAAAAAAGAGGAGCTGGAAGTGAATATTCAAGATATGGTTTTTTAGAATACCAAGGAGCTGATGTTAGAAAAGATAATAACAGTTATTCAATGCATCATAAGGTATTTATTATTGATAATTCAACTGTTATAACTGGAAGTTTTAATCCTTCTGAGAATGCTGATATGAATAATGATGAAAATGTTTTGATTATTTATGATAAAGAAATTGCTGAAAAATATTTAAAAGAATTTAAATATATACTTGATAATTTTACTGAATGATGAATAAAAAATATGATGTAGTTGGAATTGGAAATGCTTTGTTAGATTTTATCGTAGAAGTAGAAGATGGAATTCTAGCAGAAATGAACTTAGCTAAAGGGCAGTTTACATTAATTGATAAAGAAAAAAGCAAAGAACTTTTGGGAAAATTAGAAAAACATGAAGTGAAAACTGCTCCTGGAGGAAGCAGCGCAAATACTTTGGCTGGAGTAAGTGTATTAGGAGGAAATGCTGTTTTAATTGGAAAAGTTGGAAAAGATAAACATGGAGATATTTATGAGCAAAAAACAAGTGACTGTGGAGTTAATGTAAAATTTTCAAGACATGAGAGTGAGATGACAGGACACTGCATCACTTTTATTACACCTGATGCTGAAAGAACATTTGCAACACATTTAGGAGCTGCGTTGCATCTTAGAAAAGAAGATGTTTTTGAAGAAGAAATTAAAGCAAGCAAAATTTTGCATACAGAAGGCTATCAATTAGAAGATCCTAACTTGAAAGAAGCTACTGTTCATGCTATGAAGATTGCCAAGGAGAATGGAGTTAAAATTTCTATTGATTTATCTGACCCTGGATTAGTTGGAAGAAATTTAGAACCAATAAGAAAACTTGTTGAGGATTATGCTGATATTGTTTTTGTTAATGAGATGGAGGCAGAAGCTTTTACAGGAAAAAAAGATGAAGAAGCTTTGCATGCAATATATAATATGTGTGAAATTGCCATTGTAAAATTAGGAGAAAAAGGAAGTCTGATTAAGGCTAATAATATGATTTACAAAATTCCTGTTTATAAGACAAAGATTGTAAATACAAATGGAGCAGGAGATATGTATGCTGCTGGAATTCTTTATGGTATTGCAAATAGTTTACCAATTGAAAGAGCTGGTAAGATTGGAAGTTATGCTGCTTCTTTAGTTGTTGGACAAACTGAAGCTAGGCTAAATAAGAAAATTAATGTTAAAGATATTTAAAGAAAAAAATGCCTAGGATATTTTAAGAACTCATTATTTGGGGGCGGTTCAAACATCCTAGGCACATGAATATCAATTTAGTTCCTCTTTGATATTTGTTGTAACAACGTGGGTAATTGTTTTGACAATTGCTTTGTTCTTTCTTAGATTGATGATATAATCATTGAATTGGGAAATGTCTTTGAATTTTAACTTGATGAGAAGATCGTATTCTCCTGTAACACCAAATGCTTCTTTGATATGTTGGTTTTTGAAAAATGTGGGCAGTAAATCTTCTGAAGTAGAAATAAACATGAGGACAATAAAATCTTCTTCAACTGCTTTATTGTTTAATTTTAATGTGAATTTTTCAATTATTTTATTTTTAATTAAACGTTGTATTCTTAGATGGACTGTAGAAGGCCTAAGTTGGGTTTTTTTAGCAATGTCTCTTATTGGAAGTCTTGAATTTTGTTTTAAGACATTGATGATTTTGTGATCTTTAATATCAAGTTTCATTTTGAAAAAACCTGCGCAGATGTCTCAGCCCGATTGACATCTGGCAGATGTTTAGATATTTGTATTTGAAGGGATGTTCAATTAATATATAAATATTTCTATATTTGTCCATATATTTTGGTATTTAATGGACAAATTTAATACTTTTTTGAATAAAATATATAAATTGTTTATTATTGTTGTAGTTGGGTGGTATTATGGACACAACTGAAAATTACAAAGTAAAAGATATTTCATTAGCTGATTTTGGAAGAAAGGAAATTGAGATTGCTGAGAAAGAAATGCCTGGATTAATGGCTGTAAGAGAAAAATATGGTAAAAAAAAGCCATTAAAGGGCGCAAGGATAATGGGCTCTTTGCATATGACAATACAAACAGCTGTTCTTATTGAGACCTTAGTTGAATTAGGAGCTAAAGTAAGATGGGCTTCTTGTAATATTTTTAGCACACAAGACCATGCTGCTGCAGCTATAGCAAAGACTGGAGTAGCTGTATTTGCTTGGAAAGGAGAAACACTAAAAGATTATTGGTGGTGCACTCAGAAAGCTTTAGACTTTGATGGAAAAGGGCCAAATTTAATTGTTGATGATGGCGGGGATGCTACTTTAATGATTCATAAAGGGGTTGAGATTGAGAAAGACTCTTCAATTTTGGAGAAAGACTATAGTAAAGAAGGAGAAGATTTTAGAGAATTAATGGCTTGTTTGAAAGAAGAGTATACAACAGATAAAGAAAGATGGACTAAAGTTGCTAAAGAAGTTAAAGGTGTTAGTGAAGAAACAACAACCGGTGTACATAGGCTTTATCAGATGTTAGAAGAAGGAAAATTGTTGTTTCCAGCAATAAATGTAAATGATTCTGTAACTAAATCTAAATTTGATAATATATACGGATGCAGGCATTCTTTGGTAGATGGGATAAAGAGAGCAATGGATGTGTTAATATCTGGAAAAACAGCAATGGTTTGTGGTTATGGGGATGTTGGAAAAGGAAGTGCAGAATCTTTGAACAATGAAAAAGCAAAAGTGATGATCAGTGAAGTAGATCCAATCTGTGCATTGCAGGCATGTATGGCTGGATTTAAAGTATGTCCTGTTGAAGATGCTCTTCCAGAAGCAGATATTTATGTTACAGCAACTGGAAATAAAGATATAATAACAGCAGATCATATGAGCAAGATGAAAGATCAAGCAATTGTTTGTAATATAGGTCATTTTGATAATGAAATTCAAATGGCTGAGCTAGAAAAATGGCCTGGAATTAAAAAAGAAGAGATAAAAGGAGCAGAATGCCCTGTTCACAGATATACTTTCCCAGACGGCCATTCAATTTATATTCTTGCTGAAGGAAGATTAATTAATCTAGGTTGTGCAACAGGCCATCCAAGCTTTGTAATGAGTAATTCTTTTACAAATCAAACACTAGCGCAGATTAGATTATGGGAAAAAGAGCATGAGGTTGGTGTTTATATGCTTCCAAAAGACTTGGATGAAGAAGTTGCTAGATTACATTTGGCAAAACTTAGAGCAAAACTAACAAAATTATCTCCAGAACAAGCAAAATATATTGGAGTTAAAGTAGAAGGGCCTTATAAGTCTGAACATTACAGGTATTAATTTTTTATTTTTCTTTTCCCCAGCTCAAATCAGCAACAGAATAATCAACCTCTTTTAAAAAAGGAAGCATTTTAAATACTCCAAAATGACTTATCTTATCTATATTTGGTTTTATTGTTGCAGATAACATTTGAGTTTCTAATTCTTGAAGCTCTTTATCTGTTAATAAAGCAAGAATTACTACTGGATCTATACCTTTGAACTCTGGATTTTCTGAAAAGAATTTGTGAGCTTTTCTAAGAACATCTTTGTGAGAAGAAAAGTCTACTCTACTATAGACATTTTCGTATAAGAAACTTCTTAAACCATTAAAGACTTCAAAAATTCTTCCTTGTGAAAAAGAAACATAACCTTTTTCTTTGCTTTCTTCGACTAATGCATCAATACAAGTTTTAACTCTTGTTTCTCTATCAGGACCTAATTCATTTATGTCTGCTGGAATTTCTTCTGGTGTTAAATAACCATATTGTATTGCATCATCTAGATCAGAGGAAGTAAAAGCGAGTTTATCAGCATACATTACACCAGCATATTCTTGGGGTTTGCCAGCTGGAGGGATAATTTTTCCGTCTTTTCTTGAATGAAATAATACTCCTTCAAGGGTTTCATAATTTAAGTTAAGCCTATCAATTTCTTGAGCAACAACTACTCCAAATACTAAATGGCTGAATGGTTTATGTTCTCCATTTAGTTCAGAAAAAACAACTTCTCCTAAATGACGGTATGGTCCGTGCCCTATATCATGTGCTGCTGCAATTGCTCTGCATAAATGTGTATTAAGACCTAATGCCTTAGAAATTGTTGTTGATATTTCAATAACTTCTTTGGTGTGGTCTTCTGTTGTTCTTATATCTCGTGTTTCTGGCGGACATAATAATTGAGATTTATGGGCTAAACGACTGTATGCTTGTGATTGAATTATTCTTTTATAATCTAATATGAATTTAGGCAACTTCATGTCTTCTTTATCTTTTTCTCTTCTGCCTCTGCTCCATTCATCATCAAATTTTTTTAACATTAAGATTTGAGAAGGTAGGTTTTTTAAAAATATTTATATAATTCTAACACTATATTAGATTAATGGTACGAAAGCCAATTGTTGCAGGAATGTTTTATGAAGGGGATTTTGGGGAATTAGATAAACAGATAAATAAATGTTTTAAGGATTCTAAGTTTGGTCCTGGTGAGTTGCCAACTAAAAAAAGGGATAAAGAAATTATTGGAGTTGTTGCACCTCATGCTGGTTATCAGTTTAGTGGTCCTGGGCAAGCCTGGGTTTACAAAGAAATTGGTGAGGCTGAATTGCCTGATGTTTTTATTATTTTAGGAACAAACCATACTGGAATTGGGAAAAGCAGTACTTTATTAGAAGATTTTGAGACTCCTTTTGGAACAGTTAAAGTTGACACTGATTTTGCTCAAAAATTGATTGACGCAGGCTGGGTAATTAACAGTGAAGAAGTTCATTCTCAAGAGCATAGTATTGAAGTGCAATTGCCATTTTTGCAATTTGTGCAAAGAGATCATTTAGATAAATTAAGAATTGTACCAATTGCAGTTAGCAGTGGAGCAAATTATGAGTTGTTTGGAAAGACTATTGTTAAGATTGTAAAAGAGCAAAAGAAAAAGATTTGTTTAATTGCTTCTTCAGATTTTACACATTATGGTGTTAATTATGGATATGTTCCTTTTGTTTATAACATTAAAGAAAGTCTTGAAGCATTAGATATGGGTGCTATTAATTTTATTAAGAAATTAGATGCTTGGAGTTTTATTGACTATGTTGATGAACACAAAGCAACTATTTGCGGAGCTTATGCTATTGCTATTTTAATTGAAGCTTGCAAAGAATTAGGAGCAAAGAAAGCTGAGTTATTACAATATTATACTTCTGGAGATATAGTTAAGGATTATGCTAATGCAGTTGGATATGCTGGTATTGTGATTAGGTAAGTTTTTCTAAGTAAGTATTTATTCCTTCAATTTGTCTTAATTTTGTTTTGAATAAGAATTCTCTGAAGTAATTATCTATTTTTACTCCAAATTGTTTTAGTTTTGAAGAAATTCTTGCATAGAGTTCTTTTCCTTTTTTATCTAAATCTACTAGGAGAATACATTCTTTTTTAGTTTCTACAATGTCTTCAATTATTACATATAATGGTTTTTTTAAGGTTATAATGTTTTTGATACCAAATGATTCTAGTGCTGCTTTGTCTTTTTTGCCTTCTACTAAGATAATTTTTTCTTTTGATGCTTGTTTTAATTTTTCTATGAATTCTTCAAATTCTTTTTTTGTTTGCATAATTTTATATAATAGAAACACAAATATAAATTTATGGAATTTAAAATATGCAAAAGTGTATGGGGTAAATCTAGAGGATTAATGTTTTCAAAAAAAAAGAATTTAGTGTTTATTTTTAATAAAGAAAAAAGGATTCCTTTGCATATGTTTTTTGTTTTTTATCCAATTGATGTTTTGTTTTTAGATAAAAATAAGAGAATTGTTGAAATTAAGAAAAATTTTAAGCCTTTTAGTTTTTATACGAGCAAAAATAAGGCAAAATATGTTGCTGAATTAACTGAAGAACATAAATTCAAAATAGGAGATAAGATAGATTTTAAAGAAAGATTTAAATAAATATATGATAGATTAAAACTCATTAAAGAGGTGTTTATTCATGGTTGAAATAATCAGATGGTTTGAAAAGATTTCTAAAGATGATGTAGAGACTGTAGGAGGTAAAGGTGCTAATCTAGGAGAGATGAGCAAAGCTGGATTGCCAATTCCTCCTGGTTTTGTTGTAACTGCTCAGGCTTACAAGAAATTTATTGAAGAAAAGGGAATTCAAGATAAAATTCTAAGTCTGGTTGACAGCTTAGATGTTGAAGATACTGATAAGCTTCAACAAACTGCTAAGGAAGTACAGGAATTAATTAAATCAATTGAAATGCCGGAGGATATTAAAGAAGCTGTAAAGGAATCGTATGGTCAAATAGGTTTGCATGAGCGGAGTAAGGCAAAAGAATTGTTAGAGTCTTCAGAAGAATTTATTGCAGCTAGAAGTTCTGCAACAGCTGAGGATTTGCCTGAGGCTAGTTTTGCAGGCCAACAAGCCACATTTCTAAACATAAAGGGAGCAGATGATGTTGTAGAAGCTGTTCAAAAATGTTGGGCTTCACTTTTTACTGCTAGAGCCATTTATTATAGGAAAAGAAATAATTTTCCAACTGATAAGGTTTATATTGCTGTAGTTGTTCAAAAAATGGTGAATTCTGAAAAAAGCGGAGTTATGTTTAGTATAAATCCTGCAACAAATGATGACAGTGAAATTGTTATAGAAGGGGCTTTTGGTCTTGGAGAATATGTTGTTAGCGGAACTGTTAATCCTGATTTGTATATTGTAGATAAAGAAACTTTGAATATAAAGAAGATAGAAGTTAAAAAACAAGGTAAAAAATTAATTAGAGATCCAAAAACAGGAAAAAATATTGTAAAAAAATTAAGTCCAAAAGAAGAGGATTTGCAGATTTGTAATCAGAAAGAAATAAGAGAATTAGCAAGATTGGCAAAGAAGATAGAAAAACATTATGGAAAGCCGCAGGATATGGAGTGGGCAATTGAAAAGGACAAAGTGTATATTGTTCAAGCAAGAGCTGTTACAACTTTTAAAAAGAAAGAAGGTAAAAAAGAAGCTCCTAAGGAAGTTAAAGGAATTAAAGAAGTTGAAGCAAAGGTTTTGACAAAAGGAGAAACTGCTAGCCCAGGAGTTGCTTCTGGACCTGTAAAATTAGTTCACAGTGTTGAAGAATTAGATACAGTTCAGAAAGGTGATGTTCTTGTTACAACTATGACAACTCCTGATATGGTTCCTGCGATGCAAAAAGCTTCTGCAATTGTAACAGATGAGGGTGGATTGACATGCCATGCTGCAATTGTAAGCAGAGAGATGGGAACTCCTTGTATTGTTGGAACTGGAAATGCAATGGAGGTTTTGAATGAAGGAGATATTGTAACTGTTCATGCAACACATGGTGTTGTTTATTCTGGAAAATTAGAAGATGTTGAGAAAAAAGTTGAAGAAGCTAAAGCTGCAGTTGCTCCTGCTGAAATAATAACAGCTACTCAAATAAAGGTTATAATGGACTTGCCTCAATTTGCTGAAAAGGCTGCTCAAGAAACAAACGCAGATGGTGTTGGTTTAGTTAGATTAGAGATTATAATTGCTCAAGGCGGAATTCATCCTGCTGAATATATAAGAACAGGCAAGAAAGAAGATTATATCAAGTTAATGGTAGATGGAATAAGGGGTATTGCAAAGGCTTTTCATGGCAAACCTGTTTGGATTAGATGCTCTGACATGAGAACAGATGAGTATAGGAATTTGAAAGGAGGAGATAAAGAACCAAAAGAAACTGATCCAATGATTGGATGGCATGCTATTAGGAGATTATTGGACGAGCCTGAGATTTTAAAAGCAGAGTTTGAGGCAATTAAAAGATTGCAGGATGAGGGGTTGAAGAATGTTGGAGTTATGCTTCCATTTATTATTAGAACAAGAGAATTAAGAGAAGCTAAAAAAATAATGAGAGAAGTAGGATTAGAGCCATGCCAGGATGTTCAATTTGGAGTTATGATTGAAACTCCTGCTTCATGCTGGATAATTGAGGAATTGTGTAAAGAAGGAATTTGTTTTATTAGCTTTGGAACAAATGATTTGACACAATTGACTTTAGGTATTGACAGAAATAATGAAAATATTGCTAAGTTGTTTGATGAGATGCATGCTGCTGTATTAGGAGAGATAAAAATGGTTGTTGAGACTTGCAGGAAATATGGTGTTGAGACTTCTATTTGCGGACAAGCTGGTTCAAGACCAGAGATGGCAAAGTTTTTAGTTGGAATTGGAATTGATTCAATTTCTGCAAATCCTGATGCAGTTCATGATATAAGAGAGATTGTTGCGAGAACAGAAAAGAAATTGTTGTTGGATGCTGAAAGAGAAGAATTAGCTGAAAGAAAGTAATATGAAAAAGAGTAAAGGAAGACCAGTTAAATCAGAAATAAGACAAAATATTGTTGAGATTCTTTATTTTTTGAAAGAAGGTTATGGATATGAAATTTACAAAGTTTATATTAATGTTTTTCCTAAAGCAACTATGAGAAGCATTTATTATCATTTGAAAAAAGGTGTTGGATTAGGAGAGTTTAAAGTTAAAAGAATTAAAGCAGAGAAAGGAGAATACAGCTGGGGAGGAGAAGCAGAGAAGATTTATTATTGTCTTGGTAGTAATGCGAAACCTAAGATGAATAAAAGAATTAAGGAATATTTGGAGAAGTTGAAGAAAAAATCAAAGTAGCTTCCTAAAAAAACCCATAATAGCAAATGCTTCTCTTTTTGTTAAGAATGATTTGTTGATTGTTCTTTTCCAGACTATTTTTTGAGTTTGTTTTTTTTCTTTTGTTGCAAATGAAAGCTTGTTTAGAACCTTATTGATCATTTTTAGGATTTGTTCTTTTTCTTTTTTTGAAGCTAGAATTATGTGAGAAGTATGATCTTCTTTGGAAAGTTCATATAAGATTATAGCAACAGAATGGCTTAAGTTCATTACAGGATATTTTTTTGAAGCAGGAATTGTAACAACAAAATCAGCTTGTTGGATTTCCTCATTTGTTAATCCTGTACTTTCTCTTCCAAAGATAATTCCTATGTTGCCTTTGCAGACAGAAGAAAGTTTTTCTGGAGAGATTGGGCTTCTTGGAATATTATAATCTGTTCCTATTTTAGCTGTTGTTGCGACTAAGGTATCAAATTTAGGAATTTTTTTTACAACTTTTGCTTTTTTTAAGACAACTTGAGCCCATTTTGCTCTGTTTCTTGCTGTTTGTGAAAGATGATTGCATTTAGGATTAACTAAAACCAGTTTTGAGAAGCCAAAATTAGCCATAGACCTTGCTATAGCTCCAACATTTCCTGAGTTTTTAGGTTCAACTAAGACTATTGATATCATGATTAGAACAAATTTCTTATGTAAGGATAAATAAAATTAAAGACTAACAATATTAAAGTTAAGAGGCTTATTTTTTTCCATAGCTTTTCTGCTTTTTGTTTTTCAAAGAAATGGGAAAGGGTTGTTAATAGTATTCTGCCTCCATCAACTGGTCCTAAAGGAAGCAGATTTGCTAGACCTATTCCAAGGGATAAGATAAAAATCCATTGAAATAATTGAACTACATAGAATATGGACCAAGGAAATGTATTGCCATATTTTTGCTTAATTGATTGTTTTAATGAAAGATGTTGAGAAACATAAACTCCAATATAACTTTGAGATTCATTATCTGGATTTGCTGCTGTATTAAATACATAAGTATTATTTTGCGTATTTATTGTTATTGTTTGATTTACTGAGGTGTTTTTTAAGATTGCTGTGAAATTTTCTACTGTTGTAGTTGATTGGTTGTTTATTGAAAGAATAATTTCTCCTGGTTTAATTCCTGCTGTTTCTGCTGGAAAGCCTGGCTGCAGTTGTTTTAGTTCAACTCCTGCTGTATCTGTTAGAGATAGTGCAAATGGTATTAAAAGAAAAATCGAAATTACAGCTACTAGGGCTGCAAGGATTATATTTGAAAATGGTCCTGCTGCAAAAACTGAAAGCTGGTGCTTTTTTTTGCTTTTTTTCAGTTGTTTTTCATCTGGTTCAACAAATGCTATTGGAAATATTGCAAACATGCCAACTCCTGAAGATTTGATTCTCATCTTATGGATTCTGGCTACAATACCATGGGCTGCTTCGTGAACTAAAACTACAATAAAGATTGATATTATACCATACCAGAATGGAACAAATAAAGGAGAACCTGGGATTTTAATTCCTGGGATTACTGGAGCTATCATTGAAGGAGAACTTGGAACGGTTAAAAGAATATAAGCTCCTTTTACTAAAAGATAGGAAATAAGAATCATACCAACATAACCTATTAAGATTCCTAAGTATGCCAGATTTTTGAGTAGAAATGGAAATGTAAAAGCTATTTTATCTATTAATTTTAAACCTATTTTTGTTTTATACAATGCAATAATTTTTGCCTGTATTATGAATTTTTTCCTGAAGACAATAATCAGAGATATAACTAATAGATAAAATATAATTGCAGATATAAGATTAATATCCATTTTTTATTTCTTTCTTACTGGTCTAAGTGCTCTAGAACCACATTTTCTGCAACGAATTTTGCCTTGTGTAACTTTCATGCTTGAAGCTCTTATCTTTGTTTTGCATTTTCTGCAAACAAAGATGTTTCTAAACAATCTTGCTTCTGCTTCTGGTATTTTTGCCATAATTAAGCACCTGTTTTAACTTGTTTCATTACTTTTGAACTGAGTATAACCCAGTAAAGTATTGAACACCCTTCAACTACTTCTGCTTTTAAATCTTCTGGAATTTTAAGGTCAAATGTTTCATATGTTTCTGAATCCATAACGTTTGCTGTATCTCCGCTTATTGAAAGAACCTGTGCTGTTCTTTTATCAACAATAGGAACGTCTACATTTTCATGTCCTGGTTTTACTATCTCTCTTTTTTTGCCATCTAGGATGCCAACTGCCTGCATTCTTACTTTTGCATGGCCGTGTTTTCCAGGTCTGCTTGTTTGTGTTGAAACAACTTTACAAGCAACACCATCAATTATGATATAATTTCCTTTTTGTAATGAGCCAATGCTTATTATTTTTTTATCAGCCATAGAAACCACCTTTTATTTTTTTACTGCTAACTTTATATCTCCTGCTTTAACTGTCTTTCTGCCTGCATGAACTGCTAACTTAACAGCTTGAACAGCTATTTCTTCTGCTGCTTCTTCAACAACATCTTTAAGAGCAACTTTTGCTCTGTCTGAAACCCTATCAGCACCGGCTTGTTTGAGAATTTTTTCCATTGCAGCTAATGGTAATATTTTTTTTGAAACTGACATTTTTTATACCCCCTTTCGTGAAAATCTTTTTATTTTGGACTAAAATGGTGATATATAAAGTTTTTGGTTGAAAGGAGGACAAATTGGCTTTCTTAGCTATAAATTAAAGAAAATTCTCTTAATTCTGGCCTTTTTACAGAATTTTTTAAGCTCTTTTTCTATTTGAGAAGAATTTTTGAAGTTTTTTTCTGCTTTTTTGAAGGTTGATGTGTGATGATAATTTCTAATTCCTTTTGCCTTGAATTTATGTTTTTTATGAAGAAGTTCATGATATATAACATAATCAAGTAGATGTTGCTGTGCTTTTTTGAAAATAGAAGAGATTGTGATTGTGTCTGTTTGATATTCATAGCTTCCTAGTTTTGCAACTGATGATTTACCCCAGACTAGATTTGGTTGTTCTAATATGCTGTAGAAATATTCATTATTAACTCTGTCAAAAGATTCCATGAGCAAAGGGTCTGCTTGGTTTTTTGGTATTGTTAGATGAAGATTTTTGATGAAGTTGTTATAAAGATCAATGTTTGTACTTTCTTTCTTATCTTTAAATATCCTAAGTAACAAACTTTGTATTAATCCTATTACAATTTCTTTGTTTGTGCCTCTCCAAGATTTGCTAAGGCTAAATTTTAGATGCCTTGTAAATTTATTAATTTGAACATTTGCATTATAGGGCTTGAATTTGCCTGAATATTTTATAGAAATTCTATAATCTAGATTTCTGTTTGGATAAAGACGTTTAAAGGATTGTTCAATAATGTCCATTTTAACTTACTTCATATCTAAGAATAGCAGCAACTTTTCCCATTTCTTTTAGCTGAACTCCTTCTCTTGTTTCTGTTGATATCATTTTAACTTCTGAACTTACTTTTTTTGCTTCTTCTTCAAACTTGTTTATTTTGTCTTCTTCTAAAGCTTCTGAAAGAAGAACAGTATCTACAACACCCATTTGGAGATTTTTTATAACTTCTGCTTCTCCATAACTTACCATTCCTGGTTTTTTTGAAAGCAAGCCAAAGAATTGCATCATTACTGCTTTTTCATCTGCAATTTCTTCTTGTGCTAATGTATCTTGTGATTTATCTAATAATTCTTGAAGTCCAAAATCACCAGTATAAGAAAGATCTTTTATTGCTATTATTTTATCTTTAAGTTCTGTTGTAATATAGTTGCCTTCTACAAATTCTTGTTTTGTTGGGCCTGGGCCACCTACAATTATTCCTTTTAAATTTTTTAAGCCAAGAAATTGTTCTTTTATATATTCTGCAACTTTTTTGAAATGATCTTTTTTAGCTCCTTCTGTTATTCTAGCGTAACGTTGAGCTGATTGGCCCCCTGCCCTTATTTTGCCAGGAACATGAGAATGTGTTTTAACTAAAGGAACTATTGATTTTCCTTTTAGGAAAGCTATATTTGCGTCTCTTCTATCAAT
>JAHWIM010000077.1 GCA_019322535.1 Candidatus Woesearchaeota archaeon | reverse complement strand
ATTTAAAAAACTTTTGTTTTTAGTAAAATTTATAAGCAATCCACAGATATTAACATCCATGGCGGTAGTAGTTTAATGGTAGAATATGGGACTGTGGATCCTATGGCGCGAGTTCGATTCTCGTCTACCGCCCTCTTTTTATTTCTTTTTATCTATATTTCTTTTTTATCCAAAAACTCCAGAAATAAGGTAGAATAAAAGCAACTGTATACACTGCTGCAACACTAAATGGGTCTTCTCTAACAACACTAAATTGAAAAACATTATTTATGGCATTTGCCATCCTTGTCATAACAAAAAAATTCAATAATGCAATCAAAGGAATACCAAAACCAGTTATTGCATGATTAACTTTACTAATGTATTCTACATCTCTTAAAATCAAATTGAAAAAAAGACCAAATGAAAATCCTATAACAACAATTATTAAATCTAACGCTCCTCTGTCTAACACAAGCAAGAAGGGAATTAAAGCCATAGAAATTATAAAATTACCAATAATAATTAAAACAAAAGCAGACCAGTATAAAACCTTGTTTGCATGACCAAATGATTTGCTTTTATCCTTTAATCTCCTTGCAGCGATTATAGATTCTGCTTTTTTAATGTCTTCCTCAACCCACCCTTTTTTTTTCAATAATCTAACAGTATCTTTTTTCATTTTAGACTAAGTTTCTTTAATATGTTTTGAAATAATGTTTCTTTAGGTAATATCAAGTTTGCCTCATATTTCTCCCCTACCAAATAAGCAGCTAATTTTTTAAATTTGTTTGTAGAATCTGAATCTGGAGAGTTAATAAACAAAGTTTGTTTTTTTAGTTTAGCTTCTCTTACATCATTATTTTCAGGGATATTTACTAATATTGGTCTTTCAAGCAGTGTTCCAACGTTTGCTTCAGATAATTCTAAAGAATCTCCTCTTACTTTATTCAAAACAACACCTAACACAGTAACATCCATCTCATCAGCTAACTTTATTGCCTTCAAAGCATTAGCAACAGCAGCAATTTCAGGGCTTGTCACAATCAAAACCTCATCAGCAAATTCTAAAACGCTTAAAGTTTCAGTTCCTAAACCAGCTTCTAAATCCATCAATACTATCTCGCTCAATCCCTGCAGCTGTTTAAAAACCCCCTCCAAACTATCAAGATTCATATTCTTAATAGCCTCAAGGTTCATACTTCCAGGAATAACCCTGACTCCAGAAGAGTGTAAATAAATAGAATTCATAATATTTTTTTTGCCTTTCATAACATCATGTAATGAAGCAGGAACATCAGCTAATCCTAAACTCAATCCAATATCAGGACTAGTTAAATTTCCATCCAAAATAACAACATCTCTTCCTAATTTGTTTAAAGCATCAGCTAAATTAATAGCAACAGTTGTTTTTCCAACACCTCCTTTGCCAGATAAAACAGCTACAAATCTTGTCATTTAATCAGTCCCTCAATATATTCAACAAATTCTTTAACGATTTTATGATATTCATTTAATTGGTCTATACCAACTTCAACAACGTCTCCTGGACCAAGTTCTGAAATCATAGTAACATATCTTCTATATTCTTCTCTTCTAGTATATTTTGCTTTTAATATCTCTCTTAACCTCAAATAAAAATCCAAAGACTCTACTAATTTCTCATCATCATATTCTTCTTTAACAAGTTTACATTTAAGTATTATTTGAGTAGGCACAACTAGCTTTTTTTTTCTAGCCTGTTTTTTTTCTATTAAAGCATTGACACTAAACTCAAATGCATTAAGCATTCTTTCAATTACACTTCTTATGACATCAACAGTTCTTGTATATTTTAAGCTCACAAATATGAGATGATCGACTCTCTTTAACTCGTTTTTAGCCTTATCAATAGTCTCTAAATAGTCCTTCATTTTTTGATAATAAGTTAGTCACCTCTCCTATAAATAACTTTGCCTTATTTAAATAGCTCTTTATAGTTTCCAAATTTATTGTTTTAAGTTTATAAGTACTAGAACATATCACAAACCTATCTTTCCTTACAAATTCTACTGGGCTCTTTTTATGCTCAACTATTATCTCTTTCAAATTCTGCATTTCAATAACATAACTTCTGTCAATTTTGTATCTATCAACACATCTTTGTTTAAAAATATTAAATTTGCTTTCAAAAGTGCTCTTAAAAGGAGGAATCTTCTTTAAGATCCTATCTTGATTAAGAATAGCAGACATAGCGTTTGTATAAGTAAGAAATATGTTCTCAATGATAGCTAGAAGTAGTTTAGTATCCTTAACTAAAGGATATGTAACAGAAAGCATGTGGTCAGCTATCTGAATATTCTTTTTTGCCCTCTCCATTGCTGTTTGAAATAACTCCATCAATGCCCCCGAAAGAATTTATATTAAATCCCCAGTATAAATAAGAAAGAGTCTAAAATTTTTAAATTTTATCCTTGTAAATCCATAATAGCCTTTGCAATATCTCCGCTTGCTTTTTCTAATGCTTCTTTTGCTTTTTCTTCATCAACCTTAGCCTGTTCCATAACTGTTTTGATATCGTCTTCACTTATTTCTGGAGCAGCACTTAATTCTCTCTCATGTTCTTCCCCAACTACCTGATAAGTTTGTTGACCCATCATATTAACCTTAGAAACTTGAGGGTTTGTTATAATAATCTCTTTATCAGCACATTTTATAATGACTTCAGTAGCTTCAACTTCTTGTTGAGCTATGCCCATCTTCTTCATCATCTGTTGCATCTTTCTTGGATTCATTCCTGGAAACATTTTAGAACCTCCTAATAACCAAGTAAAACTCTTCCATACATATGTAGAAGTATTATTATAATGATAACAGCTATAACTAGAATTATTACATGACCTGGTTTAAAAGATATCTTGCTTTTGAATTCATCAAAATATCTTACTAATCCTCCCATGCCGCTTGGCATTCGTATTTTATTATCAGCCATTTTAATCACAAAATATTATGGTAGAGAAGCGATAAGCCACCTTTTGTCAGTCTCCATAAGGAAAGACTGTCTTAATATTCTACTTAGCGTGTTCAAAGACACTTGCACCAGCCAGGATTCGCCGTTTCACCGCTCCCATACACCATAGTCTTTGGGTAAACTCACTTGCTTCGCAGCAAGCTTCGCCATTTTCATCCCGATATCTTGCAAATAAATTTGCAAGATCCCAGCATTTTTGAAAAAAATGCTAAGGATATGGACGTTTCGTTTCTTAGCCAGCGCCATGGATTTCTCCATCTGCCATAACAGCAGTGGCTTTTTGTGGTGGGTGGACTTTCCTCAGCATTTCTGCCGTCAATTAAGTGCTTCCCTACCAAAAATCAAGAAAATCCAGTCCTTTTTAAACCTTTCTCTTTTATAATTACTCCTAGCTTTCCAACTAAATTTATATAGGACCCATAATGTCTAATATACATGACCGACAAAATTAAAATTCCTGGCTCAAAAAGTTTCACAAATAGGGCTTTAATTTGTGCTTCTTTAGCAGAAGGAGACTCTATTATAGAAAATGCCATATTGTGTGATGATACTTTAGCTATGGCAAAAGGATTAGCTAAACTTGGAGTCAATATTGAACACCTTAAGGAAAAATTTCTTGTTAAAGGTCATTATCCAGAAAATTTACATCCTGTAGATAGAGAAATTTATGTTGGTGCTGCTGGTACAACTATGAGATTTTTAACTGGTTTTTGTAGTTTAATAAAAGGTCCTCACAGATTAACTGGAACACAAAGAATGTATCAAAGACCAATAGATGATCTAGTTAATGCGTTGAATCAAATAATTGATGGAGATATTATAGCTGAGAGTATAAATAAAGATATTAGAAGATGTCCTCCTGTTAAGATTGATACAAAAGGCTTAAAAGGAGGGAATGTTAATATCCGAGTTGATTTAGGTAGTCAATACTTGAGTTCTTTGTTGATGGTCTCTCCTTACGCTAATAAAGATGTATTAATTACTTGTATCGGAGAATTTATTGAAAAACCATATGTTGATATGACAATAGCAACAATGAATTCTTTTGGTGTTAATGTTGAAAAAAGAGAAGATGCCTACTTAGTTAGAGTAGGCCAAAAATACAAACCAACAACATACTTGATTGAATCTGATGCTTCAAATGCAACATATTTTATGGCTGCAGCAGCAATTACTGGAAGGAAACTTTCCATTGGAGAATTCAAAAAGGATTCTAAACAAGGAGATTTAGGATTTGTTAATATTCTTGAGCAAATGGGCTGTACTGTTAATTGGAATGGGGCGTATATTGAAGTTGAAGGACCTAATGAATTAAATGGAATTGATGTAGATCTTGGAACTATGCCAGATACAGTACAAACCTTAGCAGTCTTAGCAGCAGTTGCCAATGGAAAAACCACTATAACTGGAATTCCCAATTTAAGAATAAAAGAAACAGATAGAATACATGCCTTAGAAAAAGAATTATCAAAAGTAGGTATTCAAACAAAATCTACTAAAGACAGTTTAACAATATACGGCGGCAATCCAAAACCAGCAGAAATTGAAACATATGATGATCACAGAATGGCTATGAGTTTTTCTGTTTTAAGGTTAAGAATTCCTGAAATTATAATAAAAAATCCTGAATGTGTATCAAAATCATTTCCTAATTTCTATAAATTATTTAATAGGCTATAATTTTTTCACAAAAACTAAAACCTTCAAAACAGCTTTACCGTGTTCAATCTCCCTTTCTTCTTTAATTTTAAAGCCAAATTTGTCAGCCTGTTCTTTTAGCAGTTCAACTTTAGTAGAACAAACAACAATCTTACCTTTACTATTCAAAATATATTCTGCCTGGTAAAAAAATTCATGATAAATCTTTTTAATGGCCCCTAAATTAATAGAACTAGATACTCTTGGAGGATTTGTAACAATTAAATCAACATTTTTTTCTTTAAATTTTAGCTCAAGATCTGCAACATCCACTCTTGAAAAATTAATGCTTTTCTGAATACCAGCAATCTTAGCATTCTTCTCAGCAGATTTTACATATCTCTGTTGTGAATCAAATGCATGAATTCTTGTTTTTTCTTTCTTAATTTTCTTATCAACTATCTCAAAATCATATTCTATCAACTTCAAAAAAGGAAATTTCTTTTTGTTGTAAAAATTCACAGGAAAATTGTTTACAAACGAACTAGCTTCAATAATAATCTCGCCGCTTCCACAAAAAGGATCTAATAATGTTTTTTCTTTATCATATCTTCCAATCCTCAACAAAGAATATGCAATAGTTCCTTTCAATGCAATTGGTGTTGAAAATATTTTATATTCTCTTTTGCTTAAATCCCCTCCCAAATCAATTCCAACGTAACAATTGTTTTTATAAATATAAACAAAAACAGTAACCTCTGGATTATCTAAATTCACTTTCCCATTAATTTCATCTCCTGTTGCCCTTTCTACTTCCTGGCTGCTTAATTCTTTATTTCCAACAATCCCGCATCTTGCTGCAAATGTTTTATTCTTTAACCATTCAGAAAAATCTATTTTACTTATTCTTTTCAAATCTTCAATTTTAGAAATCTTAAATTCATCCAATAACAATAAAACCCTATTAACTGCCTGCCCTTTATAACATAGCAAAGCTAAATCTTCTAATTTCTTGACATCAAAAACAACACAACCTTCTTTTTTTTCACTTTCAACTTTCAACAATTCTTTAATCTCTAAAGCAGTAATATCTTCCATGCCTTTGTAAGAAATAGCTAAGCCTTTCATTTAATCTTCTTTTGCAATTGTAGCAACAGCAGCAACTTTGTCTCCTTCATCCAAATCCATTATTGTAACACCTTGTGTTGCTCTGCCAACAACAGAAATATCTTTTGCAGGAACTCTTATCATAATTCCGTGTTTGCTTATCAACATTAATTCATCACTATCTTCAACAGATTTTATAGCTACAACTTTGCCATTTCTTTTACTGC
The DNA here is from genome assembly GCA_019322535.1 of Candidatus Woesearchaeota archaeon. Lineage (GTDB taxonomy): Archaea > Nanobdellota > Nanobdellia > Woesearchaeales > WJKL01 > JAHWIM01. Next base: position 14,679 of record JAHWIM010000077.1, on the reverse strand, counting down.
ATATTATATTTTTAACTCCGCTTCCTCCTCTACTTATTAATCTATACTCACTAATCTTTGTTCTTTTTCCATAACCATTTTCAGTAACTGTCAATAAAGTCTTTTCATCCTCAGCCAATACCTCATCAACAACTTCATCATCTTCTTTCAATCTTATTCCTCTTACTCCTCTTGCCGTTCTTCCAACATCTCTCACATCTTCTTCCTTAAATTTTACTGCTTGTCCATTCTTTGTTGCAATAATTAATTGTTTAGTTCCATCAGTCCATATAACATCAATCAATTCATCTCCTTCATCAAGACTTAACGCAACAATTCCTCCTCTCCTAGGATTTGAAAAATTTTTAAGAGCAGTTTTCTTAATTACTCCTCTTTTTGTAACCATAGCCAAGAATCCTTCAAATTTATTAACAGGAATAAAAGCAGTTATTTTTTCTTTTTCAACTAACCTTAATAAATTAACTATAGCTTTGCCTTTTGCCTGTCTAGTTCCTTCAGGAATCTCATAAACCTTTAACCAATGAACCTTTCCTTCATTTGTAAAAAACAAGATATAATCATGTGTATTTGCAATAAATAAATCTTCTAAAAAATCCTCTTCTCTGGTTCCAGCAGCAATAACTCCTCTTCCGCCTCTTCTTTGTTTCTTATATGTTCCTATTGCTTGTCTTTTGATATAACCAGAATGACTTATTGTAATAACAACATCTTCAGGAGCAATCAATTCCTCCATTGTTATCTCTTCCTCTTCTTCCTCAACTATTTCTGTTCTTCTTTCATCCCCATATTTTTCTTTTAATTCATTTAATTCTTCTTTAATAATATCTAATATCTTTTGCTCAGAAGCTAATATTGCTTTCAATTCTTCAATTAACTCAACTAAATCTTTTTTCTCTTTTTTGATCTTGCCTTGCTCAAGACCTGTCAATCTTTGCAATTTCATATCAAGAATTGCTTGAGCTTGTTCATCACTCAAATTAAAATTACTCATCAAAGCTTTTTTTGCTTCTTCAACTTCTTTACTTTTCTTGACAATTTCAATTGTTTTGTCAATATTATCTAAAGCAACAATTAATCCTTCTAAAATATGTACTCTGTGGCTTGCTTTAGCTAAATCAAATTCTGTTCTCTTTCTAATCATCCCTTTTCTATGTTCAATATATTGCTGGATTAATTGTTTTAAATTCAAAACCTTTGGCTCATTGCCAACTAAAGCTAATGTATTAACTCCAAATGTAATCTGCATTTTGGTATGTTTGAATAATTGATTAAGAACAATCTGTGGAGTTGCATCTTGCTTTAAAGCGATTATAACCCTAATCCCTTCTCTGTCAGACTCATCCCTTAAATCAGCTATCCCTGATATCTTTTTCTGCCTTACAAGATCTGCAATCTCTTCTAACAATAATGCTTTATTGACAGTATAAGGCAGCTCATTTACAATAATTCTTTTTTTCTTACCTTCCTCAATCTCTGTTTTTGCTCTAACTCTTATCCTTCCTCTTCCAGTTGCATAAGCATTTTGAATTCCTTTTCTTCCAAGAATTATTCCAGCAGTAGGAAAATCAGGACCTTCAATTATTTGCATTAATTCCTCAATAGAGATCTCAGGATGATCTATGACTTTTATTACTCCATCTGCAACTTCACCTAGATTGTGGGGTGGAATATTTGTTGCCATTCCAACAGCAATACCAGAACTTCCATTAATCAATAGATTAGGAAGTTTTGAAGGCAAGAATGTTGGTTCTTTTAAACTTCCATCAAAATTATCAATAAATTTTACTGTATTCTTTTCAATATCCTGCAGCATTTCTTCAGAAAGCTTGCTTAATTTTGCCTCAGTATATCTCATTGCTGCTGCACTATCACCATCAATACTTCCAAAATTTCCTTGTCCTCGAATTAAGGGGTATCTTAAAGAAAATGTTTGTACCATCCTTACTAAAGCATCATAAACAGCCATATCGCCATGTGGATGAAACTTACCAAGAACTTCTCCTACAATTCTAGCGCATTTCTTGAAAGGCTTGTTGTGAAACATGCCCATCTTATACATTGCATAAAGAATTCTTCTGTGAACAGGCTTTAATCCATCTCTAACGTCAGGCAAAGCCCTTCCAACAATAACAGACATAGAATAATCTAGATAAGATTTCTTCATCTCCTCCTCAATAATTTGAGGCACTATTCTCTCTTGAATTTTTTCTTTAACTTCTTCCATGCTCGAAAAATCTCGTTTTTCGGCACCACTTAAAGTGGTTTTAGACGAGAAACTATGTATCTTCAGAAAGAGTATTTCTTTATAAAGCTTGTGCTTTTAAAATGTCCCTACAGGCTCTGAAACGCCAGAATTCAGGCATTTCAGGGTTTTTAAAAATTAGTTTATAACGCTTCTAAAAAACCGAAAGATTTATATATTAAATACTAACTTCATAGTAGTAACATTCTTAGAGGATAAAAATGATAGTCTTAAAACGTGGGCAAGCAACAAAAGAAAACATTGATAGAGTTGTTAAAGAGATTGAACAAGCAGGCTTAAGATCTCGTATTGTTAGAGGAGAATTAGATGCTATTGTCTGTGTAGTGGGAGATGAAAGTGATAAAGAAGGTTTATTTGAAGTTCTTTCTTCATATGATTTTGTTGAACGTGCAACTCCTGTCCAATCAGATGTAGGATATAAACTTATTGCAAGAGAAAATCTTGATGAATATAATGGAAATTTGAATACTGTCAAATTTAGAATCAACGGAGTAGAAATAGGTAATGGTAAACCAGTAATCATTGCTGGACCTTGTGCTGTTCATTCAAAAAACCAGACACTTGAAATTGCAGATGCTGTTAAAGAAGCTGGAGCAGATATGTTGAGAGGAGGAGCTTACAAACCAAGAACATCTCCATATGGTTTTCAAGGGTTAAGAGAAGAAGGTTTGAAAATCCTTGCAGAAGCAAGAGAAAGAACAGGGCTTCCAGTTGTAACTGAAGTTACAGATACAAGATTAGTCGATGTTGTAGGACAACATGCTGATATGTTTCAAATTGGAGCAAGAAACATGCAGAATTACCCTTTACTTACAGAAGTTGGAAAATACGCAGCAAAGCATGATAAAGGAATTCTAATGAAAACAAGTCATGGGATGCCAACACTTAAAGAAGTATTATGTGCAGCAGAATATCTAGCTTATGCAGGGGCTAGAAAGATTGTGCTTTGTGAAAGAGGCATGGCAGCTAAAACAGGAAATACTAGAAATACACCAAATCCAATTTTTTTAGGAGAACTTAGAGAACACACTTATTTTCCTGTAATTGGAGATCCAAGCCACTCCACAGGACATATTAAATTTGTTATAGGTGCATCTGATTCTTATCTAGCAGCAGGAGCAAATGGACTTATCATAGAAGTAAGAAGAGACGATGAAAAACCTAGAATAGATGGAATAGCTGTTTGTGATTTTGCTCAAAGTTTACCTTTATCCAAGTTTAAAGATTATATGCTTTCTTTAAAAGAAAGAAAAGTAAGATAATTTATTCTTTAAAGATTAAAATGAAATTAGCTATAATTGGTATAGGAAATATAGGAGATTATACTGCTAGAGCTCTTGCTCCTAAAGTAGAAAAAGTTAATCTTTGTACAAGCAGACCTGAAGAAGTAAAAAAACAATTTCCAGAAGAAAAATATTTTGTTACTTCTAATGCAAGAGAGACTGTAAAAGATGCTGATTTTGTTATTTTCTGTGATAAGACAGAAAAAGTATATGATAGAATGTTAGATATTTTACCTTACTGTAAAAAAGGTGCTATAATTTCAGGCCAAACAAGCAGGAAAACTCCTGAAGCGCAAGCATTTGATGAATACTTTAGTTCTCATCCAGATTGTGGATTAGAATATGTATCAATCCATACAATGTGTAATCCTAGAAAATCCCAGGCTTCTAAAGAAATTCTCGGAATAATAAGGCAGAACTCAAGTGAAACTGCATATAATAAAGCAAAAGAATTTTATCAAGATATGTCTGAACACATAGAAGAATTTGAAAGTGTTGAAGAGCATGATACAAGAGCAGCAAATACACAGATAAACACTTCTAGAACTTTCTTATCCATTGCAAGTGCTTTTGCTAGGGTTGGTTGTTTTCCATGGGCAAATGAAACCTATAGCAGTGCTTTTGATAAAATGAAGTTTTCTTTAGCAATGAGGGCTGCAAAATTGGAGGCTCATATATACAGAGGAATACAATTTGGCAGCGAATATGGAAAAGATTTAGTTAGACATGCTATTGAAGTAGAAAGTGAACTTTATGGTATGATTGTAGGTAATAAAAGAAAACAATATATGGCTAGAGTTTTAGCTGCAAAAAAGAAATTGTTTGGTTCAGGAAAATTAGAACCGATTTTAGATGATGAAGCCATGAGCCAATTTGGAAATCTTGTAATCAATGACCCTAATTCCCATTTTTCAATAATTCAATGGGCAGTAGATGCTGCAGAAAATGGAAGAGATATTTTTGAGGATCTTAAAGCAACAACACCAATGTATACTTCTCTAGTATGTTTAACAGATAGGTTATTTACTGCAGAAGATGGAAGGGCGTTAGAAAGAGCAATTGTTGCTCCATTTGACAATCCTCAGCTTAGAACAGATGATTTAGACTTCCATGATGAAATACAGGGGTGGTCTAGTGCTTTGCTTTATGATAATGTAGCTGCTTATAACAGCAGGCATGAATTAATGAGAGCAAGAATTGATAAAAAACATCTAGACGAAGAAGTTGAAAAAAGTATATTAGTTATCGACTTCGGCCGTGAAGCTTTGGCAAAAAGACTCAAAGTCGCTTAACAATATTATCCTTAACTCTAAAACTTCTACCACAATAAACACATCTTTTAACCTTTTTTGCAATATAGATGTCAGTGCTTTGATAATTCATATTGTTTTTGCATTTAGGACATTTCAAAAGAAACATCTATCGCTCACCAGAATAAAATTCTTTTTTCTCTTCTTTTTTTAAATCTTTAATATCTTTCTCAACTTCTTGGATTTCTTTTTCTTCATTTGCATCCATCTTGTCTAGCTCTTCTTTAATATTTTCCTCTTTCTTTCTCTCCTCATCAGCTAATCTTTTAGCTTCTTCTAGTCTTTGTCGCATCTCTTCTGCTTTTCTTTCGCTTTCTTCAATCTCTGTCTCAATTCTTTCAACACTTTTCTTAACATCTTCTGGAAATTTATCTTTAAATGCTTCTTGAGCCTTTTCTTTATTAGGCAACGCAAAATAATCAAAGAATTTCTGAGTCAAAGTAATTCTCCTCGTCCTTCCATATTTTGTTCTAGTTATAAAACTCATTTCTTCTAATTGCCTTAAATGATCATAAGCCTTGTTGTGTCTTATCTTAACTACAGTAGCTTGTAAAACAGGATATTTCCAAGCAACAATTGCCAATGTTTCCATCAAAGGCCTGTCAAGCTCTGTCTGTGTAATTATTTTCTGAACAACAGGCAGATAATGTTCTTTAACAGTTAACTTCCAGCTATCTCCTTCCTCAAATAACATAACAGAAGAACCTCTTGCTTCATATTCTTTTTTCAGTTCATTTAAAGAAGTCTTAATGACATCAGGGTTCCTTATTCCAGTTAACCTGCTAATCTCTTCTATACTCATCTTTCTTCCAGAAGAAAATAATAATGCCTCTACTTTATTTTTCTCGTTCATTTTTCACTAAAAAATAAGTGTCTCCTTCTTTTCTTAATTTATTTTCTTCAACCATATGATCTAAGAATTTTTGTAAATCCTCTGCCTTAAACCCTATAACTTGAGCTAATTCCTCGCATTTTCTTTCTTTTTTTAGTAATAATATAGTAACCATATTTTTCAGCAATTTATTAACATTATTTTTTAAAAATTGATTTTCCATGCTTAATTGTTTAATAGACATGTCTGTACGATGAAGTTTTGCTTGCAGATCATTCAAAAACCCACTAAGCTCTCTTGCATTCATTTTCATCTCTTCAGGTGCAATAATCTCAACAGAACTGGGCATATAATCAAAACAAAACCCTATCAAAACTGGTAGACTATTTAGTAATAATTCAAGCTCTGCAAACATAGAAAAAAATCCTTTTTGTTCTTCAATCTCTTTTGCTTCAGCTATATCCTTACTAACTATTTCTATATTTTTGTTTTCCTTTATCTTACCAACAATAACTTCCATAGTTTTCTCTATATGCTCTTTAGGTTTTCCAGCTAATTCTATAACAACCCTGCTATGAATATATCCTCCAGCTAATTTCGCATCAACATTAACCATATCCATTCCCAATCTATAGATATTTAAAAAGTTTTCCTAACTAGAACTAACAGTCTTCATCTTAAAGAAAAACTTGCTTATTTCCATTACAATAAACCCTAAGAAAGCTATCCCTACAATTTTCAGCCAATCAAATCCACCTAATGCAACAGTGCCAAATATTGGCTGCAATGGTTTCCAATAAATAATTGCTATCTGAATTAACACTGATAATCCAATAGCTCCCATTAACCAAAGGTTTGTAAACGGATTTAACTTCTTCCAAGAGTGATATAATGATCTACTACTAATAACAGCAAACATCTCAAATGCAACTAATGTAGTAAAAGCAACTGTCTGAGCTTTGCTTAAATTACCATCAACATATCTAGTAAACATAAAAAACGTTCCTAGGCCCATAATTAAACCAAATATAACAATAAGCATTAATATCTGTCTAGTTATTGGTTTTTCCTTAGGATCTCTTGGAGGTCTTTTCATAACCTCTTCTTCAGATGATTCCATGCCCAATCCTAAAGCAGGAAAATCATCAGTAAGTAAATTCATCAATAATATCTGCAAAGGAATCATTGGAAGCGGAAATTTCAACATAATTGCTGTAAATACAGCAACTATTTCTCCTGCGTTGCAAGAAAGCAAATATCTAACAGACTTTATCATCTTATCATAAATATTTCTTCCTTCACTAATAGCATTTACTATAGTTGAAAAATTATCATCAACTAATATCCCTTTTGAGACTTCTTTAGCAACATCTGTTCCAGTAATGCCCATGGCAATACCAATATCTGCTTTTTTCAAAGCAGGAGCATCATTTACACCATCACCAGTCATTGCAACCTGATGTCCTCTTTTCTTTAAAGCATCAACAACTCTAGATTTTTGAATAGGCAATGCTCTGGCAATAATTCTAACCTTCTCAATTTTGCTCTCAAGCTCTTTATCACTCATCTTCTCAACATCATCGCCTGTTAAAATCAAATCTCCTTTCTTAAACAATCCAATCTTTTCTGCAACTGCTTTTGTTGTTATTGCATGATCTCCTGTTATTACCATAACTCTTATGCCTGCTTCTGTGCATTCAGCAATAGATTTTTTAACCTCTTCTCTTGGCGGATCTATCATTCCAACAAGGCCAACAAATGTCAGATTTTTCTCAACATTCTTTAGATTATATTCTTTAGAAGGTTTAATATCTCTATATGCTAAACCTAAAACTCTCAATGCTTTTTCAGCAAAAGTATTGTTCATCTTAAGAATCTCTCTTTTATCTTTTCTAGTAAGAAATCTTACTCTTCCGTTTTCTAAGATTCTATCACATTTTTCTAAAAGCAAATCAGGTGCGCCTTTAACATAGGCTTCTGTTTTCTTGTTTTGTTTATTTTTGTAAATTACTGTCATCCTTTTCCTGTCTGAATCAAATGGAAGCTCTTCGATAAGTGAAAAATTCTTTTTTAATTCTTTCTCGCTTAGTTTTCCTTTTTCACCAAGAACTATCAAGCTTCCTTCAGTAGGATCTCCTATAATACTATATCTTCCTTTTTTCTCAGATAATTTAGCATTATTGCATAAATAACCGATTCTCAACAATAAGTCTAATTTTTTTGGATTAATCTGTTTATTATCCATAGAAAAATTTCCTTTTGGTTCATACCCAGAACCACTAACTTCAATTTTTTGATGGTCTGTATAAATTTCAGTTATAGTCATCTGGTTTTTAGTAATAGTTCCTGTTTTATCTGAACAAATAACAGTAACACTGCCTAAACTTTCTGCAGCAGGAAGTTTCTTAATAAGCATATTGCTCTTAGCAAGCCTTTTTGTTCCTAAAGATAAACCAACTGTTACTATAACCGGCAAAGAATTCGGAACAGCGGCAACAGTAAGGCTTAATGCAAAGAGAAACATTTTACTCATATTTACTGTTCCTTGAAAAAATCCAACTGCAAAAATTATAATTATTAAACCAATAACAGCCACACCAATCTGCTTAGCCATTTGTGCAAATTTCTTTTGTAGTGGTGTTTGTATTTCTTTTGTTGTCTGGATAGAGGTAGCAATCTTTCCTAATTCTGTCTCCATGCCTGTTTTTGTGACAATACTTTTTCCTTTTCCATAAGTAACTATAGTGCTCATAAAAGCCATATTTTCTTGGTCTACAACAGATATTCCTTCTTTAAATGGTTCTATGACTTTTTTTGATGGAACAGATTCTCCTGTTAAAGAAGCTTCATCTATTTGTAAACTGCTTAATGCGATTATTCTAGAGTCAGCTGGAATAATATCTCCTGCTTCTAACAATAAAATATCTCCAGGAACAACTTCTCTTGCAGGAATTTTTACAGTTTTTCCATCTCTTAAAACCTTTGCTGTTGGTGCAGATATCTTTTCTAATGCTTCAATTGCTTTCTCAGCTCTGTATTCTTGAATAAATCCTAGTACAGCAGTCAAAGCTATAATTCCAAACATAGCTAATGAATCTAATATCTCATGAAGAAATAAAGAAAGAATCGCAGCAAAAATCAGCAAAATAATAAGAGCATTCTTGAATTGATTAATAAATAAACCAAAAGTAGTTACTCCTTTCTCTTTTTTAAGTTCATTATAACCATGTCTTTGTAATCTTATCTTAGCTTCTCTTGAACTCAGTCCTTTATCTGCAGAGCTCTTTAATGATTCTAGAACCTTTTCAGTTGTTTGTGCATAAAAATGTTTAGTCTCCATTTTTAATATTTTTAGAATTAATAATTATAAAAATGTATCGTTCTGGTATTACTTGTTCCCTTCCCAAATAATCTTTTTCTTAAATCCCCCTCTTTTCTCAGCTTTTTCTTTCCTAATTTTTTCTAACTCTTCTATTGATTTTCCAAAAAACACAGAAATCGCATGAACAATCTCAATTATATCTGCTAATTCTTCAACATTATGTTCTTCTTTAAATTCATCAACTTCTTCTTGTAATTTCTTAATCAACTCTTTAAGATACTCATTATCATCAGCAATATGAGTAATTGGAACTTGTCCTTTTTGTTTTATTATTTCTGGAATCTTATCACGAACTAGTTTTTGTTTTTTCATTATAAATATAAAAATAGGGATTCTAATTTAAATTTTACTCATAAATTGGTTTAAAATACACAGAAATCTTAGTTCCTTTGCCTTCTTTGCTATCGACACTATGTTCTGCATTATTTCTTCGCATCACATCCATGACTATTGATCTACCTTCTCCTTTTCCTTTTTCTTTTGTGGAAAATGGTTTTATTGAGGCTGTAGATTTCCATACTGCCAAAGCTGTTTGATTCATGCCTGCTCCATTATCTTCAAAACAAACTTTAACTAAATCACTACCATACATTCCTGTAGATACAACTACTCTTCCTAGCCTGCCTGTATTTTCTGTTGATTCACAAGCATTTGATAATAGATTATGCCATAAACGGTCTAATAAACCATAGTTTGCATTAATTTGAGGTAAATCTTCAGTATAATCTTTAACAATTTCCACATCCTTATACATCTTACGCGTACCGCTTACAATCCTATCTAAGGATTGGTTAACATCAACTGTTGTAAGTTGAGGGTTTGGGTTTCTACTCCAATCCATATATGTATTACAACACATTACTATTTCATTTGATGTATCTAATATTCCATTTAGGATTTCTCTATCAGAATCACTAAAATTATATTCTCTACCAAACAATTCACATCTTCCAATAATTGATGTAAGAAGACCCCTAACATCATGACAAAGATGTCTCATCAATTTCACTGCTAATGCTTCAAGTTGTCTTCTTCCAATTTCATCTGGGTCTTCTAATTTTTTAAAAGCAATGATATGCCCTCCTTTTCTATCTGAAGCAACTTTATATGTCCAAGGAATGTTATCAATCACAATCTCTTTTTCTATTCTATCTATAGGAGTGCCACTTTTCATTGCTTCTCTTAATGATTTTGATATAAGTTCTGCAAGAAAATGATTATTTGTAATTTCTTCAACTTCTCTTGAAGCATCACTAATGACTGCAGTGTCACTTCCTTTAGATTGAGGAACAGTTATGTAGAATGTTTTTTCGTCTGGCATAAAAAACAACATGCATTTAGGTTATTTATATATTTTTGTGTTTAGTTACTATTAGTGCCATAATGTTTCTATTTTCTCCACAACAATATCAACACCATCACAGCCAAAGCAGATATTAAAAAATGACTAACCTTATTCCTAGCCTTATAAGAACTAGATTCATAAACAATTTTAGGTTCTCGATATCTAATTAAAATTGTTTCATTTCCAAAATCTTCTGAAGTTTTTTCAATTTTTTGTGATTCAAATAATTTAATATCTTTTGTTATCTCTTTCGCATATATTAAATTCTCATGTTTAATTTTAATTTTTAATTTATAATCTCCTTGCTCAGCTTCTATAACTTTATTCATTAATTCAACATCTATAGAACTTCCAGCAGGTACTAAAATAGTTTTCATATTATCAGTTCTATCACCACTATAACATTTGTTACCCCTATACACATAACTCCATACCTCAAAATATATACTTTCACTGCCTTCATTATTTATTTTAACAACAGAATTAAATTCTTCACCAACATTAACTTCATTAGGAGTAGAAATAAGCTCATAGCTATACCTTCTTCCACTACCCTCATTATCACTCCCGCCATCAACTTCCTCACATAAATCCTCATTTATTCCTTCTATCTCTAATTCAAAAGTTGAATTTTTATCAAGTCCTTCAACAAGCACATTATGACTGCCTTCTCCATAATCTTCATCACAATTTGGCTTTAATTGTAAAGGAACTGTTAGTGTATAATTAGTAAATCTATTTTTAAAATGCATTGTGCTTTTCTCACTAACTTTTTCTGTATCTTCATTCTCAACATAAGCATAAACAGCATATTTTAAAGTGTCTCCTCTATAAACATTCATTTTAACCTTAACAATATCTCCAAATTCAGCAGAAGAAGGAGAAACATCTAATATATTAATAGAAGAATTTGGATTTGTACTTTGTTCTTCAGAAACAACAAAAATCATTTCAGAAATAAAGTTATTAGATAAATTAGTATCTTCACAACTTACACCAGTAATATTTGCATTAATAAAATAAGCATCTCCTTTTGCCAAAGCAGGAGAATATTGACTAGAGGTTTTGTAATTCAAAACATCTTTTGCATTCCAAAAAGCATAAGTTTTCTCAATATTTCCTCTAGAATCTTCTATCCATTTATCTACAGTTAAATTTGCTTTTCCTTCTCCTTCTAATTTAACCAATCTTATCTTAAACTCAGGGTCTTCAAATACTGTTCCATTTAATATTACTAAAATAGTCCAATCACAGCTATCTGCACCAGACTGATCAGCATTATTACTCAAGCCAGGTGTTTTACTACATTCTTGCCAAATATTATCTATTTGACATAAAGACTTTCCATTACCATAAGCACCCCATTCAGAATAATAATGTAACACATCCAATATTGTATTATTAGAGTCTCTTATTATTACAATATCTTCATCATTGTTTAAATTATTGCCAATAGTTGCTCCAACAGAGTATATAGAAGCATTTATTCCAGTATAATTAAAACCTTCTTCAACAATCAACGAATAAGAACCATTATAATAACTCAATAACTCTAAAACATCACTTGATCCAGAATCTTCAACAACATAACTTGTTAAATTAATCATATTATCAGAAAACAATTCAACAAATTCTTTGTTATTATCATTTCCTTCTGGGTTATACATCACTTCATTAATAGTAAGATCAGCTATCACTGTATCTAGAAAAAAGAATAAAAAGAAGACCAATAAAAGTATCTTCATTAAAGCCCCCATAAGAAACAGTGTTTTTAGAATATAAAAAGATTATTGAGATGAACTAATTACTTCCAAACACCAGCAATCTTTTCCCCACAACCACATTTACCATTCTTTAACTTATTCTGAATAACTTCAAACCATTTCCTCCCTATAACTAACTCCTTGCATTTTGGACAATATGTATTATTCCATTCTTCTAAATCAATATTTCCAATATAGACATAATTCAAACCAGCTTCTTTTGCAACCTCACCTGCTTTCAAAAGAGTATCTTGAGATGTTGGAGGTAAATCTTGTAGTTTATAGTTTGGAAAAAATCTGGAAAAATGCAAAGGCACATCAGGCCCAACAGTTTGCTTAATCCATTCACACATTTTTTTAATTATCTTCATATCATCATTTAATCCAGGAATAATTAAATTTGTTAATTCTAACCAAACACCTAAGTTATGTAATGTTTTAATAGAATCTAAAACCGGCTTTAGCCAAGCTCCTGTTATTTTTTTATAAAAATTGTCTGTAAAAGCTTTTAAATCAACATTAACTCCATCAATATATTTGTACAATTCTTTGAGTGGTTCTTGATTAACAAACCCATTTGTCACACAAATGTTCTTCAATCCTTTTTTTCTAGCTAATTTAGCTGTATCAAAAACATATTCATAGAAAACAACTGGTTCTGTATAAGTATATGCAATTGAGTTGCAGTTATTTGCAATTGCCTCACTAACAACGTTCTCAGGAGGTAAATCAATAAATGGAACATCTTTAGGCAAAGCTTGGCTTATTTCCCAATTCTGACAAAATTTACATCTTAAATTACAGCCAGTTGTTCCAATTGAATAAACATTGCTTTCAGGCAAAAAATGATAAAGTGGTTTTTTTTCTATAGGATCTACATTAACAGAACAAGGTGCAGCATAAACCATAGAAAAAAGTTTTCCATCGCGATTCTCTCTTGCTCTGCAAAATCCGTGCTCTTTAGGCTTAACAACACAATTCCTTGGACAGATATGGCATTGCACAGCTTTATTCTTTAATTTCTCATAATGCAGTGCTTCTTTCATATCTCAATTTCATATCCTAATTTATAAAAACCTTTTCATTAGGTTGGTTGTCATTTAACAATAGTACAAAAAGTTTTTAATAGAGATGTTGCTTTATGTTTTTAAATTAAAGGGGTGGATAGATGGTTTTTAAATTCTTAAAGAAAAAAGAGGAAAAGTTAGCTCCACCAATTCCAAAACCAAAAGGAGCTAAAGAGCTAGAAATACCTCCAGCACCGCCTTCTGAAGAAGAGTTACCAGAATTCCCTGAAATACCTGAATTTAAAGAAGAAGAGAAACCTGAAATACATGAGATTCCTATTGCTCCTCCAAAACCAGAACCAATGAAAGCAGAAAAACCAGAAGCTCAAAAAATAGAAGCAAGAGCATTTAAAGAAGAAAGAAAAGAGCTCAAAAAAGCTGAAATGCGTGAAGAGTTTAAACCACTTTTCATTAAAATGGAATCCTTCCAATCAATAATCAATGAATTAGGTCATATCAAAAGCATTGCAAAAGAATCAGAAGATGCAATTGCAAGAGTAGATGATTTTGCAGGAGATCAGGAAAAAGAATTCAACAAATGGCACTCTCAATTAAATGATATGCAAAAAAAACTGATTTTTATTGATAAAACAATATTCAAAGAATAGGTGATACTATGCCAGAAGAAACAATGCCAGTTTTTGTAAGAATAGATGATTACAAAGACATTTTGGATGTTATAAACATGATAAAAAACAAGATTTCAGAAGCGAAAGCTACACTAGGTAAAATAAACGAATTAAAAAATGAAGAAGATGCAGAATTAGAGCTTTGGCACACAGGAATCGAAGAAGTAGAAAGAAAAATGGAATATGTAGATAAAACACTTTTTGAGCCTTCAGCTCTATAGGTGAATATATGCCAAAAAAAGAAGCAGCAGAAGAACCATTTTATGTTGGAATAGAAGATCCAGCAGAGATAAGACGAACAGTTTTAGAATCAACTAAAGACGTTGTTCAGCATCTTCAAAGATCTGAGCGCTTTAAGGCAGTAAGAAAAGAAAAATTAGAACAAATTGAAAAATTAAAATCACTCATAAAAGAAATAACCAAGAATGTTGGTAAATTAAAATTAGTTCTTCCAAAAACAAAATTAAGATCTGCTCCTAGAAAAAAACCCGTAGTAAAACCTGTTCCTAAAACAGCACCAATGCTAGAAGTAAAACCAAAAGAACCACCTAAACCAAAGCCAGCAACAGAACTTGAAAAGCTTGAATCAGAACTTGATGAGATTGAAGGAAGATTAACTAAATTAACTTAATTCTTTTTACCATAACTTTTTTAAACATTCAACTTATTCTCAAATCTATGCGGAGGTGCCGGAGCGGCCAAATTAGTTTTTACTAAGGCTAAACGGGACAGACTCAAGGCATTTGAGTGTTGAGTGCTCATAAAGAGTGCGATGAAAGAACCATTTGTAAGTCATCTGTTGGCT
>JAHWIM010000076.1 GCA_019322535.1 Candidatus Woesearchaeota archaeon | reverse complement strand
TGTTTTAATTCAACAGAATTTACTTTTATTCCCCAAGGATCTGTTGCTTTATCTACTATCTCTCTAATTCTTTTAGAAATTTGATCCCTTTTACTTAATAACTCATCTAATGTTACTTCTCCAACAACATCTCTCATTGTTGTCTGGGCTAATTTAGAAACAGCATAATTAAAGTGTTCAACTTCAATAATTGCTTTTTTAGACTCAGCTACTTTGTAATACAAAACAGCATTAACTTTTATTGAAACATTATCTTTTGTAATAGCATCTTGGTCAGGAACATCTACTGCTTTGACCCTTATATCAACTTTTTGCCATGTTTGAAAAACAGGCAAAACTATTCTTAATCCTGGGCTCATTAAACCCTTATATTTTCCTAATGTAAATCTTACTCCTCTTTCATATTCTTTAACAACTTTTAATCCTGATAATATATACAGAATAACTACACCAATAATATATGTATATGCCATTTAAGCACCCCCAAAATATAAAATTAAATTATAGTTAATAAATGTTTCTAAAGAAAGAATTATTTTTCCCTTCTTGTAAGTTTTCTTGCTGATATAACTTTAATTGCTCCTTCAAAATCAGGGAAATTTAGATATATTATCTCAGAAGTTCATTAAACATCTCTTCCATCTTATCAACTGTTTTCTCCCAAGTAAACTCTTTAATTTTTTCATGACCATTCTTAGCTAATCTTTCTCTTAATTCTTTATCTTTCATCATGATCTCAACAGCTTTCTTCAATTCATCCACATCCCTTTTTATAACATAAGCAGTTTTATTATGGACTGCAAAATCACTTGTCCCATATTTTGTACAAACTACTGGTATTCCACAAGCCATAGCTTCTGCACAAGTATTAGACCAACCAGCAGTATTATCTTCAAAATGAACAAATAAATCACCCTGAGAATAAATTTCTTTCATTTTATTCTGCGGAATATTAATTTTTTCTTCAACCTTAAGACTTGTTTTTAAGTTTAAAGGTTCTGTATAAAAAATAATCAGATTAATTTTATCTTTGTTATCTAAACTTTCCAAAGTTTTTATTATTTCTGCAACACCTTTCCATTTTTTTGAAATTCTTCCTTGAATAACTATGTTAAAATGTTCTTTATTAGTAGTCTTGACAGGACAATATTTTTCTAAATTAATTCCTCCAGTAAAATCATAACCTTTTTTTTTATGAATATTATAATTCTTCTTCCATGTACCATTATTCCCTGCTATTATTACAGAATTATCATTTCTAAAAGAGTCAATCCAATCTTGATAACATGTTTTGTATTTGCCACCATTATTTAATATATAGATTATTTTATATTTGGAATTTGATAATTTTAAGTAATCTATATTGGTATATTTTGGATTTAAAAAAAATAAGAAATCATTTTTTTCTTTTATTAAATCATCATAAAAACCAATTTCAAAAGAATTATCCCTTCCAACCCAATTAGGAATATCCTTAAATCTTGCATATATTTTTGTATTATAGCCTCTCTTAGCCAAAATTCTTGAAATATTCACAGGACGTTTATTCCCACCAAATAATCTCAAATCTGGAAGAACAAACCCAATATTAATCCTTGAAACCTCAACCAACTTCCTAATCCCTCTTTTCTTAACATTAAACTTTTCCATAATTTTTTCTCTTCATTTCTTATTCTCTCAGCAAATTTACCTCATGACCTAAATCAATCGATTTAGTTATTTCATTTAAGATAAAGGTTTCAGAGATAGTTGAAAATAAGTAGAATATTTGCATTTGAACTACTAAATAACAAAACAATATAAATGTTTATATTTTTTTAACTATAACCTTATTTTGAAGGTAGCGGTTGAGATATTATAAAAAGTTAGGCAGAATACCTACAAATAAGGTTAAATATCAAATAATATGCTATTAATTTTCCTTAAATTTATATATCAAATGCTATAACTTGGATTAAAGGGATATTATGAAAGTAATCGCAGACCTACATCTACACTCCAAGTATTCAAGAGCAACTAGTAAACAGCTAGACATAACTAACTTGACAAAATGGGCAAAAGTTAAAGGCTTGAATCTTCTTGGAACAGGAGACTTTACACATCCAGAGTGGATTAAAGAACTCCAAAGCAAATTAACAGATGATGGAACAGGAATTCTAAAGTCAGCAGGAGGAATGAATTGGGTTCTGCAGACAGAAGTTTCTTTGATTTATTCTCAAGCAGGAAAAGGAAGAAGAGTTCATATGATCTTATTAGCACCAGATATAGACACTGTAAAACAGATAACTGATTATTTTATGAGAAAAGGAAGAGTAGATTATGATGGAAGACCTATTTTCAAAATACCTTGTCCTGAATTAACAGAATCAATGAAGAAAATCAATGAAGATATAGAATTAATTCCAGCTCATGTCTGGACACCTTGGTTTGGGTTGTTAGGAAGTATGTCTGGCTTTAATTCAGTAGAAGAAGCATTTCAAGACCAAACAAAGCATATCCATGCACTAGAAACAGGATTAAGTTCAGACCCTGCAATGAATTGGCGTTTGTCTGCATTAGATAAATATTCATTAATCTCAAATTCAGATTCACATTCATTCTGGCCGTGGAGAATTGGAAGAGAAGCAAACATCTTTGATATAAAATTAACTTATAAAGATTTGATTAAAGCAATTAGAACAACAGAAGGTTTTACAGAAACAATAGAAGTTGATCCAGCTTATGGAAAATATCATTATGATGGCCATAGAAACTGCAAAGTTTGCTTCAGCCCGAAAGAATCTATAAAACTAAAAGATATCTGCCCTGTTTGTGGCAAGCCATTAACAATTGGAGTTGAGCATAGAGTAGAAGAATTAGCAGACAGACCAGAAGGATTTAAGCTGAAAGGAGCAGTCCCATTCAAAAAATTAATTCCATTGTCAGATATATTATCAAAAATTGTTGGAGGAGCTGTTGCAACTAAAAAAGTTTGGGCAGAATTCAATAGATTAGTTGATCATTTTGGTTCTTCATTTAATGTTTTGCTAGATGCTTCAGATGAAGAACTCAACAAAGTAACTTCTCCTGAAATAACAAAAAAAATTATCCAAAACAGAATGGGAGAAATAAAAATCCAGCCAGGCTATGATGGTGAATACGGCTATCCTGTTTTCTCAGAACAAGATGTTAAAGAACTCCCAAAAGTTGAAGTTAAACAAGTGCAAAAAGGATTAGGAGACTTTGTTGGTAAGTTCTAAACAATAAAATATTAATATCACTAATCTAATTAAATTCTAAATGGAGTCTAAAAAAGAGAAATCAAAAGAGGAGTTAGAGCAGGAATTAAAACGCCTGAAAGAATTCTATCATACTGAGCTCCACAGAAAAGACAAATTAATCGACGAGCTAAGGGAAAGCCATGATCTGCTTATGAAGGCATCAATGCATTCTTCAGAAAAAATTAACAAATTATCAGAAGCATTAAAAAAATCTTTGAAAGAGAAAAAAGTCGAAAAGTAACAAGTGGTAACCAAAAAACAGCATGTATATAGTATATATATACCTATAAAGTAAACTTTATAAATAAGTTACTTTAACAAAAATTAAAATGACAAGAAAAAAATCATTTAACGAGGAAACCGAAGATGAAAGCGTTTATTCAGAAGACGCTCGAGAAGAACTACTAGAAGACTCAGAAATAAGCCCTGAAGAAGAAGCTTTCATGAGGGGCTACGAAGAAGCAGTTCCAGAAGACAAGAAAACAGAAGCAGAGATGGAAGAAGAAGAATAAAACTTTTTCTAACTTATTTTATAGCTGTTGCTATCTAAAAATAATAAACTATAAAAATGAACCTCTTTAAACATTAAAAATGAGGAAGTTTTTTGTTGGTTTTGACATAGGTTCTGATGCAGTTCATGCTGTTGTTTTGAATCAAAAAGGAGATATTGTTTATTCTCCAAAATCATTAATGCACTTTGGCAACCCTACAGAGGCATTAAAAGAGCTTTATGAAGATATCTATGGCATTGTTGAAGAAAATGATGTAGCAGCAGTTGCTTTTACTGGTTCTGTTGGTGAATTGATTGCAAAAACAATGGATGCTCCTTTTTATTATGATACAACAACTATCCCAGCTGGTGCAGAAGTAATTGCTCCAGAAGCAGAATATATCTTTCATATGGGTTCAAAAGACCCTTATTTCTTTGAAAGAGAAGTCAACACTGGAAAAACCTTTGTATCAGACCATGGAACAGGCACAAAATGCGGTGGAGGAAGTGGCATTCTAATTAACAAGCAAGTTAGAAGATTTTTTGCAGAAAACCACCCTGTAAAGCTTGAAGATCCTGATACTCATTCTGCAGAAAACAAAGAAGCAATCAAAAGAGAAAACAGAAAAACAATGCAGGAGCAGGTAGAAAAAATACATGGAACAGCTTTAGAAAGCATAGGAGGATCTTCAAAAGATATTGATGTTGGTGGAAGATGTGGTGTTGTTATTCAGTCAGATATGATACATCTGCAGAATTCAGGAGAGCAGATACCAAATATCCTGAAAGGTATGTATGTAAGAACTGCTAAAAACTATACAAGTGATGTTATAAGAACAAGGCAGCTTGACCAAGGAAAAAAAGCAATCACAACAGGCGGAGTATTCAATAATGAATTTATGATTGATGCGCTTTCAGAACAATTAGGCATTAAGTTAGAAAGGCCTGATCATTTTGAAAAAATAGGAGCAGTAGGAGCTGCATTAAAGGCAATAAAAGAAGGAAAAGAATCAAGATTTGATATATCTAGTTTAGAATCAGTTGTTGAGGCGCAGAAACAGGAAATACAATTTGCCCCTGCTTTATCATCTGCTTTAGATAAAATACATGAATATCCAGAAGAACAAGCAGTTAGAAAAACAGGACATGGTTTGATTGTGTATAAAGAGCTGCAAGACCCCACTGATGTTGTTATTGGAGTTGATGGAGGCTCTACAACAACCAAAGCATTGATTGCAGATGCTTCTAATTTAGGAATAATTGCAGAAATCTGCCTTGATACAGATGGAAAACCATTAGAAACAGCTCAAAAAATATTTGGAGAAATAAGAAAACATCTTGGAAAAAATCTGAAAATAAAAGGAATGGCTTATACAGGAAGTTCAGGAGCATTTTATCATAAGCTCTTTACTGATTTTAAAAAATCTGCAGATGTTGCAGGCACTGATATTGTCAAAGATGAAATAACCTGCCATGCATATGGTGTTAAGCATTTTAATGAAAAAGTTGATACAATCTTTGAATGCGGAGGCCAGGATGCAAAATATACTAGATTTAATCCAGACGGAACAGTAAAAAGAGCAAAGATGAATCTAAGCTGTATGGCAGGAACAGGCCAGTCAATGAAAAATATGCTTGACATGCTTGGTTTTGATTTTAAAAGTTTCAAAGACTATGCTTTGAAAGCAAAAAGAACACCTGTTGCAGACGAGACATGCGCTATTTTTACAGAAGCTGGAATTCTTAAATTAGTTGCATTAGGATTTCCAAAAGAAGAAGTTGCAGCAGCAACAGCTTATGGTTTTATGGGCGGCTACGCAAACAAATTTGTTGGCAATGAAAGATTTGGAGAATTTGCTTCTGCGCAAGGAGGTCCTTTCAAAGGATTAGAATGCCTGGCTGCATTAGCCTTGCATACAGGAACAGAAGTTCATGCATTCCCGCATAGGCAATTGTTTGGTGCATTTGGAGCAGCAATCACAATCTACAATGAAATAAAAGCAATGGAAAAAGCTGGAACTAAATCTGAAAGCAAATTTCGAGGATTAGATATTGCTGATATGACTTTTGAAAAAAGAGTTGAAAGCTGCAGTAGCATGTTAGAAAATAGTTGTGGAACAAGAGACTGTAAATTACAAGTCTATAAGCTTGGTGAAGATGAGATTTATTCAGGAGGTTTATGCCCTACTGGAAATATAGATGCTTCTGTTAAAAGAGCTCCAAATTATGTTGCTATATACAAAAGAATGCTTGATGCTGAGATAAAGAAATTTGGAAAAATACTTGAATTAGATTCAGATGGAAAAATTGCTGATTCAGATAAGCCAAGAATATTAATTCCAAGGTCTTTAACTTTCTTAAATGAAAAAGGAGTGTTTTATACAGCATTGTATAGTGCTTTAGGTTTTGAAGTTGTTGTTTCTCCTGAATCAGACGATGAAATAGCAAATCTTGGAATTGCTCATTCTCATTCAGAAACATGCTATCCTGCTAAATTAGCAAACGGCCATGCAGCTTTATTAGCTAAATATATCAGAAAAGGAAAAGACAAATTATTATTAGTTAATCCAATTAGTGCTAGGCAGGAGAAAAGAAAATTCTGCCCTTATGTTTCTGCATCTGGATTTGTTGCAAAAGATGCATTGCATTTAGATAACGAAGATGTTCTGCTTCCTGTTTTGCATTTTGAAGATCCTACTCGTAGAATAGAAGATGCTGTTCATGAAGATTTAAGCAGAACTGCTCCAGTGAGCAAAAAACAAGTTAGAGAAGCAGTTAAAATTGCTGAAAAAGCTCAAAAAGAATTCTTAGATAGAGTATATGAAAGAGGAAAAAGCTTTGTTAAAAATCTGAAACAAAAAGGAGAAAAAGTGTTTATAGGCATTGGAAGAGGTTACACTGTTTTAGATGATAAAGCAAGTTCTAAAGTTCATGAATTATTTGCTTCTCATGGGTTTCATTTTGTTCCTTCATTTTTCTTAAGACAGCCAGATATAGATTTAACAGATATTGCCCATAATATGTATTGGTTTCAGGGGCAGAGCATGTTAAAGTATGGTATAAAAATAGCATTAGATCCACAGCTTTATCCAGTAAGAGAAACAAACTTTAACTGCGGAACAGATTCAATGATATTATATCATGAAGGAAGAATTATGGATGCAGCTGAAAATCCATTCTTGGTTCTTCAAACAGATGGTCATAACAGCAATGCGCAGTTTGGAACAAGAACATTAGCAAACAATGAAGTTGTTAAGCACCATAAGCCAAAAGAAGTAAAATTAAAAGATTTTAAATTTAAGAATCCTGAAGCTGATTTAGAAAACAGAATTATTGGAATCCCTAATATGGGAACAGCAAGTACAGAAATTCTTGCATCTGTTTTTAAGTCAATAGGGTATAAAGCAGAAGTCATGCCTTCAAGAACAGAAAAAGCAAGGCATTATGCAAGAAAGGTTTTGCAGAC
Organism: Candidatus Woesearchaeota archaeon; assembly: GCA_019322535.1. Taxonomy (GTDB): domain Archaea; phylum Nanobdellota; class Nanobdellia; order Woesearchaeales; family WJKL01; genus JAHWIM01. The sequence goes on along the minus strand of JAHWIM010000076.1, from coordinate 4,345 downwards.
AAATAACTGCGAGCCAATGTCTTTTGTATCAGGAGATAGTATAGCATGGCTTCATGATAAAAAAGAAAAAGGATATAATGCAAATAAAGAGCTGGCAATATTTATGCCTCAGGCAGCAGGCCCATGCAGACTAGGCCAGTATCATGTAATTTTAAGAATGTTTTACAATTCATTTGGTTTTGACGGTGTTCCTATTATTGCTCCTTCATCACACAAAGATTATGAGGATATTCCTGTTGATAAATCAAAAGTTGCTAGAGTAAAAAAGACTTTCTTTAAAGCGCTTGTCAGCAGCGACATTTTGCAGAATGCTGTATTAAGAACAAGGCCTTATGAAGAAAATCAAGGAGATACAGACAGAGCATACAAGCTTATGCACAGCAGACTGCTTAGGATTGTAGAAGCAGGATGTGATATGAAAGAGCTTCAGCAGTTTATGCAGGATGCAGCAAAACAATTTCACGGCATTCCAAAATCTGATGCAAGAAAACCAAGAGTTGATATGATTGGAGAGATTTTTGTAAGAAGCCATCCCAAAGCAAATCAAGATTCTATAAGAATGCTTGAAGCAAATGAGCTAGAGGTTTATCTTCCGTTAACATCTGACTGGACTCGTTATATTAATCAAAATTCACAAAGAAAATTTTGGCATGATGGAAAATATTGGGATTGGTTTAAGGCCAAGTTAAAAGGAAAATACATGAGCGGTGTTGAAGCCAGATTATTTGAGCCGTTTAGAGAATTTTTAGCAGGAAGAGAGCCTAGCGATGCTCTAGGGTTAATAACACACTGCCAAAATGAATTAATCTATCATCCTGAGATTGAAGGAGAATCACCAATTTCAATAGGTGAAACATATGAATTCATAAAAGGAGATGGACATGCTCCAAAATGCGGAATATATCATGTTGGGCCGTTTGGATGCATGCAGGAAACAACTGCAATTTCTAAAATCCAGGCATTAATACAAAGGCATAGAAAAGGCCTGCCAGCAGAAGATATCAAAGGAAGAATGATTCCATACATGTCAGCAGCATTTGGTGAGTCAGAGCTTCCTAATTTAGATGCAGAGATGGCAGCATTTGCAGAAAAATGCCACTTGAAAAAAGAAATGGATGAACCTTAAACCAAAAATTTATATACTAATAAAGGGCTAATTTCTTAAAATGATATTTAGAATATTTCCTTCAATACTTGAAAAATATCCTAAGGTAAATATAGGTGTTTTAGTAGTTAGAGGAGCAGATAATTCTGGTTCTGATGATAAAATATATCATCTGCTGGAAGAAGTTGAGGAATTTATAAAACTAAACTTTACTCCAACAGAACTAGCAAAACATCCTTTGATATCTCCTTGGAGAACAGCTTACCAGGAATTTGGTTCAAAGCCTTCTGCTTTTCATTGCTCTGTTGAAGCGATGATGAAGAGAATTTTAAAAGGTGAAAAAGTTCCACAAATAAATAAATTAGTTGACATCTGCAATTACATTAACTTAAAGCATCTTGTTTCTATTGGTGGTTATGATCTAGATAAAACACAGACAGAGATTGACTTAAAGCATGCATCTGGTGTTGAGTCATTTACTCCAATGGGAACAAAGAGAAAAGAGCATCCAAACAAAGGAGAAGTTATCTATGAAGATGACACAAGAAGAGTTATCTGCAGAAGATGGAATTGGCGTGACTGCGAGCAGACAAAAATAACTTCAGAAACCAAGAATGCAATTATCTTCATTGATGGTCTGCCTCCACTAACAAAAGAAAAAGTTGAAGACATCCAGGCAGAAATGAAAGATTTGATTACAACATTCTGCAATGCAAGAGAAGTCGCATTACACGTTGCAAATAAAGAATTAAGTTTGTTAGAGTTTTAATTTATTTCTTCTTTTTATAAATATACCAAGCAATCAAACCTATAACTACTATCCCTGCAATGATTCCATATGTAGAGAATTCTGGGATTGGTGGTGGTGGAGTTTCATCTTTTTCACAAGTGATAGTAATCTTCCAGGCTTTTTCCTCATCAGGAGTAGCGCTATCACCAGTCTTATGCCAACCTTCATTGCATAATAGACGAATTACAAGACCATATCCTACTTGAGTAAGCTCTTTAGTAGTACACCCCCTGGCTGGATCTGGATTTTCCTCAGGAGGGTCTAACTTAATATCCTGGCATTGAGGATTAATATCTTGTAAAGTTATAGAATTAGAAGTTCTCTGAACAGAACTGCTTGAAACACTTGTTGGAATAGTGACCCATCCTGAACAGGTTCCAGCATAAACTAAACTACTTAATAAAATTCCAAGAATTAAAAATAAAACTATCAATTTTTTCATATTATCCTTAAAAAACAATATTTTTCTTTATAAATTTTTTTATTTTTCACAAAAATATAAAAATAACTCTATTATACTTTTTAATATGTGGTTAAGAAACTTATGGGGAGATGCAATGGGTTATTCAAGATGCCCAATTACTGGAGATACATTGCATTCTGGTTATGCTTTTGTTAGGTTTAAATCAGAAACTGGTTTGTTAGTTTCAGAAAAAGCATTAAACCTTAAACTAGATGATTTAGCAAAAGCAGTTTATTATGTTGCAACTAGACAAGGCAAAGCAGATAAAGTTGATACAAGTCCACTAAGAATAAGGCAAAAAAACGATTTTGATAATTTAAGAGTAAAAAGACCTAGACTTTTCCAAGGAGCAGGACGTGAATTTGCAGCTGAACTTAGCTATGGAATAGAATATAATACTCTTGCACAGTTTTTAGAAGAAGCAGCTGATTATGCTGTTGTAAATGGCAAAAAGACAGAAAGAAACAGATTAAGTAGTTTTGTAGTAGATTCTGCAAATATTTCTACAATTGAAGGCGATGTCAGTATAAAAGTTACAGATGACATCATCACTGGATGTGCACTTCCATCTCCCTATGCATGTTCTCAATATTATTGGTATGTTAATGCATGGAGATTCTTAGAGATTTCATTAGATGAAGAAGTTACAATTGAAGCAAAAAGAAAACAAGGAACACAAAGCTGGATTATTGACAAAGCAGAATCCTTAGATGAAGTAATGAGCCAGCTAGAACAAGTTTTGGAAAAAGAGAGAGAAAGAAAACAAATACAGGAATTAATGAAATCATAAAATTTATAACCTATTATCTTCTAAAGTTCTAATATGAACCCAAAAAAAGAAGTAATTAGTCTACTTAAAAAAGCAGGTGTGAAAAATCCTGAGTTAAGCATACCTCCAGATCCAAAACTAGGAGATTATTCTCTGCCATGCTTTAAGCTTACAAAACAATTCAAGCTAGATCCTATTCTTGTTGCAAAAACATTAGCTAAAAAAATAAAGCCAAAAGGTTCTATAAAACAAATAAAAGAAGTTGGCCCTTATCTTAATTTCTTCATAAATAAACAAAACCTTGCAGGAGATATAATTAATGATATTCTGACAAAAAAAGATAATTATGGAAAAGGTACTCTAAAAAAAGAAAAAGTAATGGTAGAATTCTCGCAGCCAAATACACACAAAGGATTTCACATAGGGCATTTGCGGAATGTCTGCTTAGGAGATGCTTTAGTTAGGATTATGAGATTTAATGGCTTTCCAGTTATTGCAGCAAATTATATCAATGATACAGGAGCCCATGTTGCAAAATGCATATGGTATTATTTGAAATATAATAAAGGAAATGAGCCTAAGCTGAATAAAGGAGAGTGGTTAGGTAACTTGTATTCAGAAGCTGCTAAGAAAGTTTCCCAAAATCCAGAATTAAAAGATGAAGTAGATGAAGTCCATAGAAAAATTGAATCAAAAGACAGAGAATTATGGAGAGTTTGGAAAACAACAAGAAAATGGAGCTTAGATGATTTTAATTTGATCTATAAGACATTAGGTGTGCATTTTGATGTTTGGTTTTATGACCATGAATTAGCAGAGCCAGGAAAACAATTTGTACAGGAATTGCTTAAGAAAAAAATAGCAAAAATATCAGATGATGCAACTATTGTTGATTTGCAGAAATATAAGTTAGATGTTGCTTTAGTTCTAAAATCAGATAAAAGCACTTTGTATTTGACAAAGGATTTTGCATTAGCTGAAAAGAAGTTTAAGAAATATGGAATTGATACAAGCATTTATGTTGTTGCAGCAGAGCAAAGACTTCATTTTCAGCAGTTGTTTAAGGTTCTTGAACTGTATGGATTCAAGCAGGCTAAGAAATGCTTTCATCTTTCTTATGAATTAGTTATGTTAAAAGAAGGAAAGATGAGTTCTCGTGCTGGAAATATTGTTTTGTTTAATGAATTACTTAATGAAGTTAAAGAGAAATTAAAACAT
>JAHWIM010000075.1 GCA_019322535.1 Candidatus Woesearchaeota archaeon | reverse complement strand
CCATTCTTTGAATATTTATTCCTAAAGGTTTCATTCTTTCTCCTTTGTAGTCATTTGCTATAAAAACTCCTTTATTTTGCATATATTGTGCAATTTGTGATGCTTTTGAGCCAGGAGATGCGCACATATCTAGGATTATTTCCCCTGGTTTTGGGTCAAGGACAATTGGTGGGATCATTGAAGCAGCTTCTTGAATGTAAATATATCCTAATGTATGTTCAATTAAATTTCCAACATCTCTTCTTTTTTCTTCTCCTATTCCTTTGTGTTCTATCCAAAATCCTTGTTTGCACCAAGGAACAGGTGTAAGAATCCAGTTTTTTTCTAAACGTTTTTTAAGTTTTTCAACTGAGATTTTTAGAGTATTTACTCTAATAGAACGCCTTAAATAAGTAAGAGAATATTTTTTAAAAGTTTTAAAGTCTGTTAATCTGCTATAACGTTCAATGAATTTTTCTTTGAATTTAATTTCTTTTTCTGGCATTATGAAGTGATTAATGTTTCTTATTTAAAATATTTTCCTAAGTTTTTAATATAACTTACTTTTTGTTTTTTTTATGCAAGATTTTGATCCAAAAAAATATACAACAAAAGATCTATATGATGTGTATACTTCTGATCATGTTAGGCAAGCGTTGTTAGCTACAGGTATAGATGAAGGAGCCATAGATGACTTTGGTGATTCTGACAGGATTGATAATACAAGTTTAGAATTTAGAATTCTTGAAGCTGCTGAATTGTTTAATGAAAAAGGATTTCATAATTTTTCAGGAACTTTGCTAAATATGTTGTTGTATTCTCAAACTTGGTGTCCTGATGAAGCTAGAAGTTATAAAACTAGAACTATACACAGATTGTCTAGTATGTTTAGAGATGAAGCTAAATACAAATCAGGAGTTTATGATATGTCTGTTAGCTGTATTCAGATTTTAAGAGAGACATCTGGTAGTTATTCAGGAAATTTATATGAAGCAAGAAATCATTGGAAAAGATTTGTTCCATCTGAATCAGATTTTAGAAACAGTATTAGGCTTCCAACACCCATTCCTAACCAAGAAGGAATGCGCCTTCCAGAAGAAGCAGCTTTTGTTATTGGAGCAATTTATGCTGCAGGTTATATGGCTAATAGCGGCGAAACAAGACATCCTTGCAGATTATTTGTGAGAGGAGATAAAAATGATGTGTTTTTTTATGATGAAGTTTTAAAATTATCAGTTCAATTAACTTTCAATGTATCTGATATATATTCTGCTGAAGAAAGGCCAACTAGAGATAGAACTTCTACATATGGTTTGCCAACTTTAAGAATAGATTCATTAGCAGTAGGAACATGGCTCTGTTATGATTTAGGTTTTCCTAGGATGAGAACAAGAAATGCAAATAAGAAATTCCCAGGGGTTTGTTTAGGAGACCATAATTATCTTTCTCTGTTGAGTGGATTTGTTTCTGCCAAAGGAACCAAGCATAAAAAAAGAGGTTCAATGCGATTCATTTCTAGAGATGTAAATTTTCTTTCTCAGATTTCTGAACAGCTTCAGCGAGCAGGCATTCCTATTTCCAGAGTTTATGAGTCAAGAGCACCATTTATAGAAGTTTCAAAACAAAATCTTCCAAAACTTATATCAAAGTTAAATATAACTAATGTTAAACTATTATAGTTTTCTGACCATATAATGCCCTTCTAGCTTATATCCTAATTTTTTGTAATAAGATCTTACACCAATTCCAGAAATAATAACCATCTTTTTCTTGTGATAGGTTTTTGCTATTTCCTCTGCTTTTGCAAGAAGTGTTTTTCCAATACCTTTATGTTGCACTATTCCTTTTTTGCCAATAGAAACAGCAGGACCGTATACATGAAGCTCTCTGATTATAGCAGAGTTTTCTATGATTTCTTTTCTTAATATTTGGTCTGGAAATCTTAATCTGCAGAAACCGAATAAATTGTTATATTTATCTTCTGCAGCAATGAAGAATTCGTTTCCTTCTGATGCATGATAGTGCATAATTTTTATTTTTGGTTCTGCTATCTTCTTTGCTCTGCCAATTTCTCTGCATCTTATACACTTACATTTTATTCCTTTTTGTTTTGTAATTTGTGAAACATACTGTCTTAGATTTGTTCTGTCAACACCTGCTGCTGTCATATAAGTTGGAATATCTCTTTGAACTCTCATAATCCTTACATATTTTGGAATAAATCTTTTTGCTTCTGCAATAATTTCTGCTGCTTGTTTTGTTGTTAGAGGTTTGTATTTTTTATTTTTCCAGAGTTTATAGATTTCTGTTCCTTCAACAACCATACAGGGATATATTTTTAACATATCTGGTTTGAAATCTTTGTTTGTGAATAATTCTTTTAGTCCTTGTAAATCCTGTTTTTTTGTAATTCCAGGCAAGCCTAACATATAATGAGCATTTATTTTGAAGCCTAAATCTTTTAGAATTTTGAATGAATCAATTGTATCTTGTATTGTGTGGCCTCTTTTAATATTTTTTAATGCTTTTTCATAAACAGATTGAACACCAACTTCTACTCTTGTACATCCAAGCCTTAACATTTCATTTGCTTGCTTTAGTTTTGCATAATCTGGTCTTGTTTCTAATGTTAATCCAACACATTTTATGTTGGAATTTTCATTTCTTTTTTGTTCTTTGTTTAGTGTTGCCTTTCCTCTTAATTTTTTTAGCTTTGTGTGGATATGTTTTGTTCTAATTGGATCTCCTACGTCTCCAGGTAGTTCAAAGAATTTTTTGAATTCAATAAAATCAAATTTTTTATTTTTGTAGAAGAGATCAGAGAAATCATTCATTGCTTTAAATGTATATGTTATAAAGTTTTCTTGATATTTTTTAGTGAAACTTGGAAAGGTTCCTCCCATTATTATTAATTCAATTTTATCTGGAACATGGCCTGTTACAATATACTGTTCTAATCTATTCATGACTTGCAAATATGAATCATATTCGTTTCTAACTGCACGCATTGTAGCTGGTTCTTTTCCCGTATAGCTTTGTGGGACATCACCAAATGGAGATGCAGGGCCTCCTGGGCAGATAAGACATTTGCCATGAGGACAAGAGAAAGGATAAGACATTATTGCAACAACTGCAACTCCGCTTATTGTTCTTGTTGGTTTTGTTACTAATTTTAATTTATTTATATCTTCAGGAGTCGCATGAAGAAGAATTTTAATGTTTGTTGGAATTTCATTTACTTTATATTTCTTGCAAAGTTTGATCTTTAACCTATCTAATTTTCTTTTAGATAATTTTTGTTTTTTAATTGTTTCAATTAATTCTCTATACATTTCTTTTTTTGACATATTTCTTAAGATAAAGAAGTTGTATAAAAGCTTTTGTTAAATTAGTCAGCAATAGTACTAATTGTTCATCACTTCAAGGTACAGCAACATGTTTTTAAAGCGAAATTACGGGTTTTGGCTTAACCCTCAGGCAGTAAATTAGCGATTAAATACAGCAGGTATTTCTTTTCTGTTTCTGAGTGTTTATCAAAAACAAAAAAATGAGGTGAGAAATTAGATGAAAAAAAGTACTATATTAGTTTTAGCAGCAATTTTGCTGTGTGTTCTTTCTGTGTTTGTTTTTGCAGTAAAGCCACCTGCATGTCCTATTCAATCTGACACAAATGTGGTTTTTTATGGAAAAACAGGATGGGGAGGAGTAGGAAGTATAAGCAAGTCATGGATAATACATTTCCTTGATTGGTGGGAAGAACAAGATCCAAGTATAAACTATGTTGAATTAGATCACTTAGATGTAAAAAATGATTGTGATTTAGACAGCTTCTCTAACCTGAAGATTTACATACAACCAGGTGGAGATGCAGGATCACAACAAGACACATTAGAAGCAGCAGGAAGAGACAATATCTTGAGTTTTATCGACAGTGGAAAAGCATATGTTGGACTTTGTGCAGGATTCTTTTATGCTTCAACTGATTTATGGTGGCAGGATGAATATTATCCACATCCATATATGTTGAACAGATTCCCAACAACAGAAGGCTCAATAGTAGAGATTCAGGACTATGATCAGTCACCAGGATATGCGTTGACAACACTAAGCAATGGCCATAATGTAATCTACTTTGGTGGTCCAACAAGAGGATATAAATATACAGCAACAGATTATCCAGGGGAATTGATTGCATCATTTGCAGATGTTCCAGGAGAATTGCCAGCTATTGTAAAGTTAAATGGCAACATGCTATTATCAAGTCCTCACTTAGAGGCATATGAAGATGATGGAATTACTGGACTAACTACAGAAGACAGACTAGAAAATTACAAACTTCTAGCTAACTCAATCAATGATGTTGCAGGAACAAACTTCTATGTTCCACCATATAGCAATCCAGCTTGTGATGATGGAAATGACAATGATGGAGATGGCTTAGTTGATTTAGCTGACCCAGGTTGTGACTCTGCTCAAGATACTAGTGAATTAGGAACTAATGAATGTGATGATGGTGTAGACAATGACGGAGATGGAAATGTTGATACAGCTGATTCAGGATGTACAGATGCAACAGGAACAGATGAAACAGATTGTGGAGATAGTGTTTGTGAAGGTGGAGAAACTACAATAACTTGCCCAGTTGATTGTCCTATCTATCAATGTAATGATGGTGTAGACAACGACGGAGATAATCTAACTGATTATCCAGCAGACCCAGGTTGTAGCTCATCTGAAGATGACGATGAGACAGATCCTTCAGGACCAGTTGAAGTACTATTTGATGACTTTGAAGATGGTAACTTAGTTGAATGGACTTTATCTGGACCAGGAGTACCATGGATAGCATCAGTAGACAACCCATATGAAGGAACTTGGTGTGCAAGAGCAAAAGGAACAGGAGCAAGTGACAACAGCTACATAGAGATTGATATAGATGTTTCTGCTTACAATACAGTAACCTTAGAATACTATAGGATGGTTGTTGGTATAGATTCAGCAGATGACTTTGCATCAGAATACTATGATGGATTATGGCATTATCTTGAACATGTAGGAGATGCAACAGCAAGAGAAAATTCTTATAGCTTCAAGAGCTATAGCATACCAAACACAGCAACAAAAATAAGGTTCATGTGCGAGACAAGCGGAGCATCTGAAAGATGCCATGTAGATAATGTAAAGGTATTGGGCGAAGAATAAGCCTATTTTTTTTCTTTTTTTTATTTATTTTTTCTAGAAAGAGTTTATCATGTTAACTATGGAAAAATCCAAAAATGGATCAAAAATTCACTACTCGCCGTCTTCATCCATTTCTTCGTCCATGGGGTTCACCTTTCTTAGACTTTTAAAATATATACTGGATTTAATTCAGCAACAAGAGAGCATAGCCCTATATCTAGTGTTTTTTGCACTACATCTCTATTTCTGTAAGTAAACTGTAAGTGATTTACATCAGCTACTATTTTTTTGCCAACTCCATCAACCATCTCAATTTCAAAATATCTTTTTCCTTTTACTTCAAATACTCTAGTAACGTGGAATGAATCAGGAAAGTAATAGCCGCCTCCATGAGGGCAGATATTTACATTTCTTAGTCTGTTATATACTCCTATTTCGTGTGCTCTTCTTCTAAAACCTAAGCTTTCTATCTGTTCTGCTGTGAAATTCTTTTTTCCTTTTGCAATGTAAGAAGGAAGGTCTGCTCTAATTGAAATTGGAAATATCATATTTGTACTTGTAATGTTATGACATCCAAGAATAATTTCATTGTAGTTTGTTAGGCCTTGATGGCAATGGTTTGAAATAATTTTTCCATCAAATAATTCTTTGAAAGCAATTTCTCTTCTTCTGTTTGCAAATTTTTCTGCTCTTTTGTAAAATTTTAGATATGCTGTTGCATCTTCATCAGTTAATATATAACAAGGACCAAATGGTGTTTGAATTGTTTTCATCATTTGCTGCAGAATCTTGCTGTCATTCCAATAAAGTCCAAATTCTCCGTCATGATCTCCTTTGAATTCAGGACATCCTGCATGCAATACTACTGCATATTTTGGAAGTTTTGCATTTGTTTTTGGTTCAACTTCAAAAACATCAATAAAATGATTTCCTTTGTAGAAATCCCAATTTACTTTTGTATTGTCAATGTAATGTTCTTTTTGATTTAATTCATCTGTTCTTTCTAATACCTTTCTTGGAGAAGGTATCTCATTTAAGCCTCCAATCAACATTCCACAGGCGTTTGGTTTTACATCCAGAATAATTAATTTATCTTTGCCACTTCCCCATGTTATTTTACCACCATAGCTAACTCCTTGCTCCCATCTTGTAACATTTCTAGAAACTGTTTCATCTGGGGAAGAAATAAATGTTGCATCTGGTTTTATTCCAAAAGTTCTCTGTACAATGTGCATCTTTGCAAGGCCGTAGCGCATGTTAACTTTAGCAAGATGACTAGTAGCATCATTCAGCCCTGTGGAAAATATGTATTTTTCTGCTCTTCTTAATAATACATTGTGGTTTTTCATCTCTTCTTTTTAGGTGATTTGATTATGCCGCTTTTTTTTACTTGAGGTGCAATTTCATGCACTTCATCTATTTCTTCTATTTCATTTATTCTTTCTTTGAGTCTTGCTGTTAATGAGCTACACATTTCAATTGTTTCTAAATGCGCTTTTTTTGCCATTTTTTTGCTTTCTTTAAAGAATAATTTATCATAATCCTGCATTCTTGATTGAACTTTAGAAGTTATGATCTCTTGCATTGTTCCTCTTTTGCCCATTAATCCACGAATTATCCCCATAAAACCAAGTCTTTCAATTGCATCTGCATCATAAACTACTCTTTCTTCTACAGCCCATGGTGCAATCATAGAGGTAGGAGTGTGCCTGACAATGACTTTTTCAATTTTATTTATTATGTAAGGATCATCTATTAATGACTCTAAGAATTCTTCTGCTCTTGAACCTCCATCTAATCCATGAAAGGTTCCTTCTGGATGATCTACTTTACCTATATCATGCAGCAGAGCAGCGCAAAGAACAACAAAAGCATCACATTCTTCTTTTATTGTTCTTCCTATTTCAATAGAATGCCTAACAACTTCTAAAACATGAGAATAATCATGCCCTTCTGCTCTGTGATGTTTTACTTTAACAAATTCAATTATTTTTTTTATGACTTTAAGTTCTTTGTCAGATAAGGTTCTTGTGAAAACCATACTATCACCTCTTTTTTATAATGGTCTAAAATAAAAAATTGCTCCTAATATAAATATTGCTATGATTAGGGCAGCAACCAGTTTGTTTAATTTTACTGAATATTCTGGCTTTCTATTTCCAAGTTTTTTTGCTCTGAAAGCCATTAAGACTATTAAGATTCCTTCTATGCCGCCAGCAACTACTCCTGCTATTCCTATTGCTTTGATGAACGTTGTTACATTGCTTAAAGCGATTGCTAACGGGATAAAACAAGTTAATCCCCATGACATAAAATGATTTATTTTATAATCATAATTATACATTTCTTTTAAAGCAAGACCTAGTGTTAAAAAGGAAGTTGCCATTGTTAAAACTGCAAAAAGATTTCCAATTAAAATTACACGGCTGCCTATTATTTCTCCTAAGCCTATTGTTGCAACTTCTGTTGTTTGCAAACCAGTAACTCCTACAACTATAAATGTAAAGATAAGATAAATAATGATCGGAATAGATGCTCCAATTATAATAGATCTTTTAAGCTTTTTTTCATTTCTGACAAGCTCTTCTTTCATTTCTGGAATTGCTGCTGCTCCAAGAAGCGCAAAAAAGACTACTCCATATGGAATAAATATTTTAGCAGGATTAAATGATGTGAAATTTTTTGTCGCGATGAATGGTGATGATAATAATGCTAAAATTATAACTATTCCTATTGTTACTAGAACCATCCATAGTTCTGATTCACCTACTGCTTTTATTCCAATGTATATTATTATTGATACTACGATAAAGAAAATGAGTGAATATAAAATAGGAGCACCTCCAAAAATAGCTGCTAAAGCCTGGCCTTCACCCATTATGTATGCTATTAATGCTCCATAAATACCAAATACCATTGTGAATGTCATTAATCTTCTTCCCCATTTACCTAAGTAACGTTGGGCATAACCTGTTAATTGGTGAAATCCTTTTGTTCTTAGGACGATTTCCCCCATATACAGATAAAGGAGCAAGACAACTATTCCTAGTACTATTATTGTTGCAATTCCTGTAAAGAATCCAGCTTGTGCAACAACATAAGGAATACCTAATATTCCTGCACCTATTATTGTGCCTACTAAAATTGCAATCGCTTGTAGTGCTGACTTTTTTGTCATTTAAGCTCCTCTTTTTAATGATTCAATTATTATAAATATAAAGTAGATTAATAACAATAGTAGACCATGTTTCCATTTCATTGAGCCTTCTTCTGTAAAGTAAAATACTACTCCTCTAATTATAACTGAAAATACAACTGCAACTAATAATACTGTAAAACTTATTGATAATGGGCGGATTAACGCAAATATTCCAAGAAATAAAAGTGATTTTATAAGAGTGCTTCCTAAAGCATCTCCGATTCCAACATCTTTATGCCCTTGCAAAAGAGCCCTTATACTAACTGTTAAATCTGGAATTGTTGAACCTATACCTATTATTAATAATGAGACATAATAAGGGCTTAATCCTAGAATTGTTGCAACTTCTATAGCTGAGAATACAAGCCATCTAGCGCTTAATAGTATTGCACCTAAAGCTAAAATAAACAGCAAACCATCTTTGTAAAGACTTTCTAGTTTGACATCTTTTTTAAGACCACCTAATTCTCCTTCTTTTATCCAAAGTATTACAACAAATGAAAAATATAGAATTAATAATATTGTACCATCTATTCTTGATAAAGTGCCGTCAGCTAACATCAGAAATGGAACCATTGAAAAAAAGAAGATTATCATTTCTGTTTTTGCAAGAACTTTGCTTTTGAGGTTGATTTTTCTTCCCATTACTGCAAGAATGCCTAAGACAATTGCCATGCCTGCGACATTTGAGCCGATTATTGTTCCAAAGATAATTCCTGGCTGTTCTGCAAATAAACCAGTAAGTGATGATACAAGTTCTGGAACAGATGCTGCTAATGCAACAACAATCATGCCTGTTATATAATCAGATAGTCCAAGTTTTTTTGAATAACTTGTTACGCCTGAGACTAAATAATCTGCTGATTTTACAATGATAATGAGGCTTAATACAACTATAGCTATGTTGAAATACAAAGGATTACTTAATACTAGTTTTGATATTGAATCTAATATTGTCATTTTATATAGGGCCAGCAAGGTAGGAGCTAAAAGCTCCTACACCCCTCACTGGCTTTTTCCCATCAGCTAATGGTTCGGTT
>JAHWIM010000074.1 GCA_019322535.1 Candidatus Woesearchaeota archaeon | reverse complement strand
TTTTGCTAATTTTTCTATTTGTGGTCCGCCTGGCATTGGTAACCCAAGTTCACGAGCTAGGCAATCTAATGCATTACCAACAGGAATATCTTCAGTCTCACCAAAAACTCTGTATTTCCCTTCTGTAAAAGCTATCACTTGCGTGTTTCCTCCAGAACAATAAACTATGACAGGATCTTTTGAACCAGCAGTTAATTTTCCAATTTCAATATGACCAACACAATGATTAACTCCAACAATCGGTTTTTTATATTTGATAGAAAAATATCTAGCAATAACTGATCCAACTTGCAAACAGTTTGGTAATCCTGGTCCTCGGGAGAAAGCAAATAAATCAATATCCTTTAAATTCAATTTAGATTTTTTCAAAGCACTTTCCAGAACTTTAGCAGCGTTTTGTGTATGATGTTCACCAGATTTTCTTGGATGTATACCTGATCCTAATGGGGGTTTATAGATTGTTTTTTCATCTACCAATATTTTTCCTTTGTTTGTTACTATGCTCAAGCCAAATGTATGTGCTGTTGATTCAATACCAAGACAAATCATAGTATCACCTTGTAAACAACTCTTTATCTATCCTTACGGCCATTTTAGCCTTATTTAAAATCTCGTTTAAGGTCAAATCAACTTCTGTTTCTTTTAGTTTTATTAATTTCAATGGTAGCCTGAAGCTCTCAAAATCACTGCCTTCTTTTATATCTAGAACTGGTTTTAGGGCCTCTACAGCTCTTTGAACTGCCATAGCATTTATTTTAAGGACTCTTGACATTTCTCTTATACTTAATCTGGCATCTGGTGTCTTGGATAACTCTTTTAACAGGTTTAATACCATAAAATTGTATTTATATTGTTTTTTAGGTTGTTTTTTGCTAATCATGGAAAGTCTCACCAATTATACTGTTACAACTGTAACGACATTTATAATTTTTTATTAAAATACTTTTCAAACCATTGATATGATTTATATCTCTTAGATTTCTGGGGGTTATTCATTTCATCCCTTATCTTCGCTACTTCTAAAATGCCTTTTTTTGTAAGATGCCTTCCTTCCTCGATTATTTTAAGAATTTTTTTCCAAGACTCTAGATCTTTTTGTTTGACTCTTAATTTGCCATCTAAGAACTCGGCGAGTTTTATACAATCATTAATTTTTGCAATTCTATACTTGGAAGCATCTCTTGCTCTTAAATTCCTGACATCCCTCTGATAGCTACTTTTACTAAAGCTAATAATTCCTGAATTAAGAGTTTTTTGTATAAAATTAAGTATTTTTCGGTTGTCTTTAGTTACATGTATCATAAATTGTGGACATATTGTAAGGCCTGTTGAAAGACTATCATTTTTAAAAATAGTTATATTAAAACACCCTTCTCCATCTATGAACCCACAAATGTAACCAACAGTAAACGGATCCTCGGGAAATTTTATTGTACTTTTTTGCCTTCTTTTACTCATAGTTATATTTGTAACTGTGGGTACAAATAGTTAATTGAACTCAACAGTTTAATAATTTCTTCATCAATTATGTTCTATGCCACTTACAAAAAATGAGATCATAGAAAAAGTTTTGAAAATATCAGACTTTCCTGAATTGAATCCAATGCAAAAGGAAGTTCTAAAGAAAGGATTGCTTGATGGAAAGAATCTTGTTGTAGCTGCACCAACAGCTTCTGGAAAAACCCTTTTATGCGAATTAGCTGGAATTAATACTCACTTGAATGAAAGAAGAAAAATGATTTATCTTGGACCACTTGTTGCTTTGGTTTCAGAAAAATACAACTCATTCAAGAAAAAATATTCCAGCTCAATAAGAGTTGCAATGTCTGTTGGGGATTATGACAGTTCTGACCATTGGTTAGCAGATTATGACTGGATTCTCATGTCAAATGAAAAATGTGACTCACTCATACGACACGGTGCATCATGGATAAAAGATGTCGGACTGATTCTTGTCGACGAAATACACATGCTTCACGATCCTTCAAGAGGACCAACACTCGAAGTGACATTGACAAGGTTAAGAGAACTTTTACCTCATGCACAAATATTAGCATTGTCAGCAACCATTAACAATGCAGAAGAATTGGCACACTGGTTGAATGCAGAAGTAATTGTGTCAGAATACCGGCCAGTTGAACTTCACGAAGGAGTTTATCATGATTCCAAAATAAAATTCTTAGAAAAAGACAATTATGATTTGAATGAAGATTTTGAAGCAGAGCAGGCAATTTTTGATAATACTGTAAATATGAAAAAACAAGCTTTATTTTTTGTTGCAACTCGAAGAAGTACTGAATCACTTGCTGAAAAGTTGGGAAAGTTTAATAGAAAAAATTTAGGAAAAAATGAAAAAGAATATCTTGAGAAACTTTCATATGAAATAGAAAATGTTCTTGAAGTTCCAACAAGACAATGTAAGAAAATTTCTGCTTGCGTGAAGAATGGGGTTGCATTTCATCATGCTGGATTGTTGTACAAACAAAAACAAATGATAGAACAAAATTTCAAAAACGGCTCAATAAAAAGTATAGCAGCAACACCAACTCTTGCATATGGTGTTAATCTTCCTGCATTTCGTGTTATTGTTCGGGACGTGAAGAGATATTATGCTGGTTATGGATCAAGATTCATTCCAGTTTTGGAATACAAACAATTTTGCGGGAGAGCTGGAAGACCCCAATATGACAAATGGGGAGAGTCAATACTTGTTGCAAAGTCGGAAGATGAAGCTCAAGGTTTAATGGATAATT
>JAHWIM010000006.1 GCA_019322535.1 Candidatus Woesearchaeota archaeon | reverse complement strand
TGTAAATGTCTCTGCTAAAGATTTAGGAACAGGAAAACAACAGCAAATTACGGTAACTGGAAGTACTAAATTATCAGAAGAAGACGTTCAAAAAATGAAAAAAGAAGCAGAGTCACATGCAGAAGAAGACAAAAAGAAAAAAGAAGAAGTTGAAATCATTAACAAAGCAGATACAATGATTTATACAACAGAAAAAACAATGAAAGACATGGAAGGAAAAGTAGATAAAGCAAAATTAGAGCCAGTCAAGAAGCATGTTGATGAATTAAAAGAATTAATGAAACCAGAGAAAAAAGACATTGCAAAGATTAAAGCAAAAGTAGAAGAAATTGAGAAATTTGCTCAAGAAGCAGCAACAGAAATGTATCAGAAAGCTGCAGCAGAGCAGGCTAAGAAACAACAAGCAGCTGGCAAAGCAGGACCTCAGCCAGGAGCAAAAACAGAAGAGAAAAAACAAGAAAAAAAAGATGACAATGTTGTAGACGCAGATTATGAAGTAAAAGATGACAAAAAGAAGAAATAATTTCTTCTTTTATTTTTAAAAAGGGGTATTTTATGGTAAAAGTCATCCAAAATATTGTTGCAATTACGTTTGATAAAGATAAATTTCTAATTCTTAAGAAAAAAGGAACATGGGTTGGATGGCAGTTTGTTCAAGGCGGAAAAGAAAAAGGAGAAGACTGGGAAACTGCTGTTAAAAGAGAAGTCAAAGAAGAGACTGGTTTAAAAGATGTAGAAGTTGTTAAAAAATTAGATATCAAATCAGATTACTGGTTTGTTTGGGAAGGAGAAAAAATTCATAAATTCCAGAATTTCTTCTTAGTAAAAGCAAACAAAAAAGACAAAATAACCATATCTAAAGAACATTCAGATTACAAATGGTGCAGTTATGAGCAAGCTTTAAAAGATTTAAGATATACAAAAAAAGAATTCAGACAAGCATATAAGGAGTTGAAGAAGTTATGAAATTAAATAAAGATTGGACATATTATCTAACAAGACCATTTACTTTATTAGGTGCTTCTATATGGTATAGATGGTATAATTCTGACAAAACTAAGGAAATTTTAGGAGAAAATCTGCCAGACGCGTTATTTATCGAAGAGCTTCCTAATATTATGAGAAGGTATTCAATTAAATCTCAACTTAAGAGATTTAATAATCACTTAAAAAATATTGTTATTAAAAACCCTAAAAAATGTAAACAAATTCTTGAGGAAGGAATAGAGATTAATAAAAATATGAATTCTACTTTGAAGAAAAAGTTTACTCTTGAAAAAGCAGTTGATTTTTTTATTGAGATGCAGCTTAAAACAACACTCTTTCCTTTTTTTGCTTATAAAATATTGTATGAAGAGAAAATCAAAGATAAAGAACTTTTTGCATTAACAGCAAAATTACGCTCTGTTTCTTTTTATCCTCAATTTCTAAATAACATAATTCTTCCTTTAGCACAAAAAAATTTAGGAGTAACTGACGACATTAATCTTATGACTGTCTCTGAAGTTCTTGATGGAAACAAATCTGTTATCAAGGATAGGAAAAAACAAAAGCTAAGAAAACAATATCTTGTTTATCAAATACTTGATGGAAAAGAAACTGTAGAGTTTATTGATGATTCTATGAAAATTATCACTAAAATTGAAAATATTAAATTAACAGATGTTATAAAAGGTACATCTGCTTATCCTGGAAAAGTTAAAGGAAGAGTTAGATTAGTTTTATATTCTACTCCAAATATTCCTTTTGATAAAGGAGACATATTAGTTTCGCCAAGCACAAATCCAAATCTTGTTCCACTTTTTAATAAAAGTGCAGCAGTAGTAACTGATGAAGGCGGAATAATGAGCCATGCTGCAATAGTTTCTAGAGAAATGGGAATTCCCTGTGTTATTGGAACAAAAATAGCAACAAAAGTTCTAAAAGATGGAGATTACGTTGAAGTTGATGCTGATAAAGGCATTGTGAGGAAGATTAAATGATTAAAGCACTAATATTTGATTATGACGGAGTAATCTTTGATACAATAAACATAGCTTGGAATGTAGTAAAAACTGTTTGCGATAAATACTGCAAAAGAAAAATAAAAACAAAAAAAGAATTCCTTGAAATCTATAAAACAAACTTCTACACTGCTATGGAGCAGAGAGGAGTTACAGATGCAGATATGGAAAAACTAAAAAAAGATTCAATTAAAATACTTAAAACAAAACATCCAAAATCTTTCAAAAACATTCCTGAAACAATAAAAAAACTCTCAAAAAAATACAAATTAGCAGTTGTTTCATCAAATTACGCTGATGTAATGAAAAATGATCTTAAAAAAGCAGGAATTCTAAAAAACTTTAAACTAATAATTGGAGCAGAGCATGAAGAACATAAAACAAAGAAAATAAGATTATGCTTAAAAAAATTAAAAATTAAACCAAGCCAAGCTGTTTTTGTCACAGACACAGTAGGAGATATAAAAGAAGCAAAAAAAGTAAAGCTAAAAACAATGGCTGTCACATGGGGATTTCATAAAAAAGATAAACTTTTAAAAGCAAACCCTGATTTTCTTGTTGAAAAGCCAAAACAAATGTTAAAACAATGAAAATCATAAGATTTTCAAGCTTTAAATTTCAGAGAAATTTAAAATGATACCAGACCCAAAACAATGCATGAAAATACTAGAAGAGCATGATGTTGTTGCGCATATAATAGAGCATTCTCAAATAGTTTCAAAAGTAGCTGTTTTTCTTGCAAAAGAATTGAAAAAAACAGGAGAAAAAATTAATATTCCTCTTTTAGAAGCAGCTGCCTTGCTTCATGATCTTGATAAACTAAAAACAAATCAAGAGCCAGAAAATCACGGCAAATTAGCTTTTGAATTGTTAAGAGGAGATCATCCTGAAGTTGCAGAACTTATTCCAAAACACTGTTTTCCTTATTTACTTGACAATCAATTAAAAACATGGGAAGAAAAACTATTGAATTATGCAGACATGAGAGTTTTGCATAATGAACTTGTAACAAGAGAAGAAAGGCATGAAGATGCAAAAAGAAGATATCCTGATGAAACAGGTGGAAGAAGAGATGAAGCAGAAAAAGAAGCTTCAAAAATAGAAAAAGAAATTTTCACAAAAATAAATCTAAAACCTCATAAATTAGCACAAACAATTGAAGAAGAAAAAGAAAAACAAAGAAAACTAAAAGCATTAAAGAGAAAACAAAAACAAGAAGTTAAAGAAGAGGCTCCGGCTGCATCTGAAAAGGAAGAGGAAGTTGCCGGTAAAGAAGAAATTCAAACACAAAATATTCCTGAAGAACAATAAAATGGCTAAGGACTATTACAAAATTCTAGGAGTAGAGAAAACTGCTACAAAAGAAGAGATTAAAAGAGCTTATAAAAAATTAGCAAAGAAATATCATCCTGATTTGAATAAAGATAAGCCTGATGCTGCTGACAAATTCAAAGAAATAAATGAAGCAGCTGCTGTTTTAGCAGATGATGAAAAAAGAAATCAATATGATCAATTTGGAACAACAGCAGAAGACTTTGGAAGGCAGGGTTTTGGAGGATTTGATTTCTCTGATGTGATGGATAATATCTTTGGTGCAGGATTTGATTTTGATAATATTTTTGAATCATTCTTTGGGGGCTCTGATATCTTTGGCAGAAGAAGAAAAGGCAGAGCAAGAGGCCATGATTTAAGATATGATTTAGAAATTACTTTAGAAGAGGCAGCAGAAGGAACAACAAAAACAATAACAATTCCAAGATTAGAAAAATGTTCTGAATGTGATGGTAAAGGAGGTTCAGGAATTCAAAATTGTCCTGACTGCAATGGAACAGGAGTTTCAAGAAGAACACAAAGAACACCTTTTGGAATATTTGCAACACAATCAACATGCAGAAACTGCCATGGAGAAGGAAATATAGTAAAAAAACAATGCTCAAAATGCCATGGAGAAGGCAGAGTTGAAAAAACAAGAAAATTAGAAGTAAAAATTCCAGCAGGAGCAGAAACAGGAACAAATCTTAGAGTAGTAGGAGAAGGAGAAGCAGGCCAAAAAGGAGCAGCTACAGGTAACTTATACATTGTCATTCATGTAAAAGACCATAAATTATTTGAAAGACATGGAAATGATTTGTTTATAGAAGTTCCAATACCCTTTACAATAGCAGCATTAGGTGGTGAAATAGAAGTTCCTACATTGAAAGGAAAAGCAACATTAAAAATACCAGCAGGAACACAAACAGGAACAACATTCAGAATGAGAGGAAAAGGAGTTCCAAGCCTACATGGAGATGGCAATGGAAACCAAAACGTAGAAATAAAGATTGTAACACCTAAAAAACTCACAAAAAAACAAAAACAATTGCTAAAAGAATTTGGAAAAACAGATAAAAGCTCTTTCTTTAATAAATTATTTTAAAAAAAAGAAAAACACGAGAAAATCCGCAGGATTTTCTGTGTCCTGAAAATACCCTTAGGTATTTTCATGAAAATATTTTATTTAGTTACATCACTCATCTTAACAGTGTTTGCTGACAAGCCAGTGTAATCAACTTTTTTAATTAAGTTTCCTTCTTCATCTTCAATAGTGTATCTTAATGGAATTCCTTTATAATCCCATACCCATACTCTCTGAATTCTTACACTGCTTAAAGGAACTTTAATGATTATAGCTTTTTTGCCTTCAATAGTTTCTTCACTTTCTTTCTCACCAGAAGTAATAGCATCTAATATATCAAAAGGAGTTTCTGTATAAAAGTCATTGAAATCTACCTCTCTAGGCTGATCTTCCTCCAATATCGGGCAATCCCCATCTACTTCACAATATCCCACAGCAGTTTTTTTAACAAGGTCCACATAAACACTGTCATAATGCATATTTGTTCTTTCAACTTGCCTTTTCATTGGGAATACTATCTTCATATTATTTCCCATAACATAATACTGTCCGCCTTTTTCAGCTTCTTTGTAGAAATATTCTATAGAATCTACAGTATTAGCTTTTGCAAGCAGTGTCTTTAATTCCTGAGTTAATGCAGGACCTTTAATAACAGCTTCTTGCCCTGTACTAACCTCTCTTACAGTAGGTGTTCCAGTTGTTGGTGCTACTGTAACTCCTGCTTCTTCTGGAGCTTTACAGCCACTAACAATAAGAATACTTAAAACTAATATTGCAAATAATATTTTTTTCATTAAAACCACCCCGGTTTATAATAAATTGAATTTAACCTATATAAACCTTTTCATTCTTTTAATCTCTTTAGAAACAGACTTTGGCACTAATCTCTCCCATCCTTTTCCTTTTAATAATCTTCTAATCTTTGTGCTAGAAACATCAACTTCTTTTTTAACATTCTTTAGTTTAACACTCTTAACATCCTTAAAACATCTTTTCATCCAAGGATTCCCTGTCCAAAGAATCTGAAACCTTCCAATTTTCTTCAAAACATATTTAACCCAAACTTCATCACATTCTAAAATATCTTTTAATAGAACTAATTTATATTTCCTAGGGCTAATCTTAGCTTCTTTTAAAGCTGCTTTAATCATCTTGCTTCTTTCTTTTGCTG
Source organism: Candidatus Woesearchaeota archaeon (assembly GCA_019322535.1). Lineage (GTDB taxonomy): Archaea > Nanobdellota > Nanobdellia > Woesearchaeales > WJKL01 > JAHWIM01. The sequence goes on along the minus strand of JAHWIM010000006.1, from coordinate 42,294 downwards.
TGAAAGGATTTTTCTTAGTTCTTCCTTCTTGAGAACTCCCAAGACCTATCATTATCCTATCTACTTGTTTCAAAGCATCCTTAATAACAGACAAATGCCCAAGATGAAACGGCTGAAATCTTCCAATATAAAGTCCAACTTTCATATTGAGAAAAATAATTCTTAGTTCTTAAAAACTTTTCTATAACATATATATTTATATAATCAAAGAAATTCAAAAAAACAGGGTGATTAAATGGTATCAGCAGAAGTAGTTGTTGGAGTTCTTGTAATAGCTGCAATCATCTTTATGGTATTCAGAAAAAAGAAAACACCACCACAGCCGCAGCCACCAGAACCAGAAAAACCAGTTCCACCAGAACAACCAAAAAAATAAATCCCTAATATTCATTTTTCAATAGGTTTTTAAACATTAATCTAATTCTGTTACTTATGAAATTAGCAGCATTAATCTCAGGTGGAAAAGACAGCTGGTATGCAGCTTATCAGGCAAAAAAACTAGCTCATGAAATAGTTTGTTTAATAACTTTAAATCCAGAAAGAGAAGATTCTTGGATGTTTCATGTTCCAAACATTGAATTTGTTCCAAAACAAGCAGAAGCAGCAGATTTGCCATTAGTAATGCTTCCAACTTCAGGAATAAAAGAAGAAGAACTTAAAGATTTAAAACAAGCAATTAAATTAGCAAAAGACAAATATAAAATTCAAGGTGTTTGCGCAGGTGCTTTAGCTTCTCAATATCAAAAACAAAGAGTTGAAAATATCTGCACAGAATTAGAATTAAAAACAGTTGCTCCAATGTGGCATATGGATCCAGAACAATATATGAGAGCACTAATTCTTGATAAATTTGAAGCAATTATTGTTGGTGTTGCAGCAGAAGGTTTAAATGAATCATTTTTAGGAAGAAAAATTGATAGAAATTTAATTGAAGATTTAAAAAAAACAAATATCCATATAGCAGGAGAAGGAGGAGAATACGAAAGCTTTGTCCTAGACTGCCCTTTGTTTAAGAAAAGATTAGAAATCTGGGATTCTGATATTGTAATGGAATCTGAAAATACAGGAAAATTAATTTTTAAAGAAATTCAGTTATTGAAAAAATCTAGCTAATTCAGGATACCAAATACCTATTGTTCTTTCAGCAGCTCCTTCACTATCAGCTCTATGGATAAGGTTTCTGACCATTCTTTCTTCTTTTATTGCAGCCTCTAAGCTATCATTACTTAATGCTCTTAAAGGAGGAGGAAATCTTTGCATTAATTCTGGATCAGTCAGTGCTTTTTCAGCATCTATTTCTCCATATTCTGGTCTTAGCACTCCAAGCCACTCTCGTCTTGCTAAAGCAGGATCTTTATTTCCACATTCTGCCATAACTTTTTTAATAACTCCTTTGCCTTCATAAATAGCTACATGTATCTGATTACCTACAAAATAAGGAAAAAATAGCTCGTAAAAAGGCTTTTCTTTATGTTGAATATAAGTATTAGCAATTCTATCTCTGTCAGCAATAAGAGTTCTTGCATGAGTTACTTCAATGTCATCAATTGCATCAAGTCTACCCAACGCATATGTAAAAACATCTCTGCCTAAAACCTTCCAGTCTTTTGAAAGTCCTTCTGGTTTAATTATAATAATCGTTCTTTCATCTTTTTCTTCTTGAGTATCTTCATCTCCCATTCTTAACAACCGTAAGAATTCCTCTTTTTAATGAATAAAACAACATATATTTAAATAGTTTATTGCATTCCACAACACATTAAAAAATGAAATTAATCTCAGAAAAAGAATGGATAAAACATATTGATAGTTTAAAGACTAAAGCAAAAGCAACTAAAGCAGAATTAAAAAAACAATTAATAACTTCAATTAAAAAAAGAATACAAAAAAAGAAGTTTGGTATAATGTTTTCAGGAGGCATAGATTCTTCTTTAATAGCTTTTATCTGCAAAAAAGCAAAAGCAAATTTTATCTGTTATGCAGTTGGTATAGAAAATGCTGCTGATATTGAAGCAGCAAAAAAAGCAGCAAAATTATTGAAAATTAAATTAAAGTATAAAGTTTTTTCATTATCAGAAGCAGAAAAAATCATAAAAGCAGTAACAAAGATAGTTGGAGCTGGTACTCAGACGAAGTCTGACTCTTCGCTCGTTATGAAAGTTGGAGTTGGTTCTGTTGTTTACGCTGCTGCACAATTAGCTAAAAAAGATAAAATTAATGTTTTATTTTCTGGCTTAGGCTCAGAAGAATTGTTTGCAGGATATGAAAGACATATTTCTGCAAAAGATGTAAACAAAGAATGCTGGAAAGGACTTAAATCAATGTATAAAAGAGATTTGCTAAGAGACATTCCTATTGCTACTAAGTTAAAAATAGGGATATTAACGCCTTTTTTAGATTCTGATTTGATTAAAACAGCAATGAAAATTTCTGGAAAACAAAAACTAAACAAACAATACAAAAAAGTTATTCTAAGAAAAATTTCTGAAGAGCTTGGCTTGCCAAAACAAATTGCATGGAGAAAGAAAAAAGCAGCCCAATATGGTTCTAAATTTGATAAGGCTATTTACAGATTAGCTAGAAAAAAAGGTTTTAAGTATAAGAAAGATTATTTGAAATCAATTATTTAATTTGATAATATCTCTATATTTCTTAACTGATAATCTAAACTAGCTTGTTCTCTTGCGCTTTTAACTGCTTTTCCTAAGGCAACTTTTGCACTTACACGTGTTTCATCATCAATAACTTCTCTTCTGCTCATTTCAGCAAGATCTCTTGAAAATAAACCTTCTAAATGTCTTATATTTTCAGCTCTTCTATCATACCATTCAGTTGTAGATTCTGCATCAGGACATTTGTAAGGAACTGGCTTTGCTTCTGGATCAAGTCTTAATCTTAATTCTATTTGCTTAGAAAAATTATCAACAAACCTTTGTCTTGTAGCATCTGAATAATCAGGTTCTTCTTCAAATCTTACTGCTGTTTTAATTCTTGTTTGATGATACATTTTTATTCACCTAATCTAGTTACATGATCAAAAAGTATGCTTGTAAGTTTAATTTGTACTTTTGAGCCATCTTTTTTTAAAAATTCAACAAACTCTTCACCCTTTTTCTTTGCTTCTTTAATCTTTGCAATTATATCTCTATCAAATATCTCTTCTCCTTCCAAGCCCAATAGTTTTTTAATTGACATCTTAACGGTTTCCATTGAAAATCATAGACAAACAAATTATAATTCTAAAAAAATTAAGATTTATGGTTATATCCCATAGCATTTGTGCTGTTTGGATTGTTTCTCCTGGTTCTCTCTGCTGTAATACAACTACGAACTGCTTCATATTCCGTTACTAATTTTTGTATTCTTTTGTATTTTTCAATACCAGCAGATAACGCAAGAGATAATTTTTCAAGTTGATCATCTGAAAAAGGAATCTTACCAAAATTTGCAGTAACAACACCGCTGTATATAAAATAACCTTTTACTACATGGTCTATAAGTTCTACAAAAACCTTTTCTGCATCAGGTTGTTCCTGAGTTAACAATTCTGTTAATAATATTGGTCTTTCTTCTGGCATTTTATTGTTCACTTCCTTTTTTTATTCTCCATAGAGTGTGTTCTTGCAGATGCATAATCCAATCTTCTCTGTTTTCTTGCAAATGTATAATGATTTGTTGAAAAATGAGATCGTCTAATACCTAACTTATCAAGCATCTCATCTACCATTGCTACTGCTTTATATTCTATTGTTCCTGGAATGTTTGTTCTTACACTTGTTAATGTTGGACCAATTTCTCTTTCCCAAGATGTTCCTCCTCCGAGTCTAGCTAAAGAATGAAAAACACCAGCTGCTTGCATTTCTGCTCTTAATGGAGTTTGAGTTTGTGGAAAATACACTTTTATCACCTAGTAACTTTAACTCTTTTGAATTCTTTTTTGCTTAAGCCTAATTTCTTCATCATTTCTTTGCATCTGTTTCTTAAAGTTGTTTCTGTAATTCCGCTTACATCAGAAATTTGTTTTTGTGTAACTCTTGTTTTATTCTTTAATGTAGCTAAATATAAAGCAGTAGCTGCTAAACTTGTTGGGTTTTTACCGCTGTTAGCACCAACTTTTTCTATTTGCTTAATTATCTTTGCAGAGTCTGTTTGTACTTTAGGATCAAGCTTTAATTCAGAAGCAAATCTTCCTAATAAATCAACAGGTGTAGTTGGTAAAATCTTTATTTCAAGACTTCTAACTAACAACTTATATGTTTTTGCTAAAGCTTTCTTATCTATTCTAGCTGCTTCGCAAACCTCATTCAAAGTTTTAGGCATTGCATTTAATTTAGAAGCAATATAAATACATGCAGCAACAATATTTTCTCTGCTTCTAGCTCTTGTCAAGCCTTTTTCAGCGCTCATTCTAAATATTCTAGCTGCTTCTTTGCCAACTACTTCAGGCATTTTCAAATGCTCGCAAATCATTTTCAAATGTGTTAATCCAGCTCCTAAATTTTGTTCTAAAGAACTAGATGTCCATTTGTTCTTTTTTCTAATTCTGTTCATTAACATCTGTGTGCTTTTAGGTAATTTTCTAATATCAGAAGGCGCACCAACTTCAGTAATCAAATTATTAGCAACTCTAGGATCAAAAGGAGCTCCTGTTCTAGATTTCTTTTCAAAATCTTCAGTATCTATAATTCTTTCTCTGCCAAAATCAACCATAGAATCCTCTACAACGCAGCTACAGCTTTTACAAATAATTTCTCCTTTTTCCCTGTTTATGAAAAAGTGATTATCACCACAATCTGGACATTTTCTTTTTTCTTCCATTTTTGACAAACTCCTATAGGGTTAATTCTGACTTTTTCTTAAAACCCCGAGAACCCACCCTATAATATATAGATTTAGAGTATCTACTAGTATATAAATCTTTCGGTTTTGTAATCACTTATAAGTAACAAAATAAGCAGATTAAAGCCTATTCTTTTTTAAATAATTTATAAAGGTTTTTCTCTGTAAAAAACAGGTTGCATCTTTTGCAGTAATATAGAATTTCAGCATTGCCTTTAATTTCACTGTTGCAGATAGGACATCTCTTCTTAGGCTCTGTAACCATAATATTCTGCGTTTTGAGGTGTTTAAATAACTTTTGTATGAAAAGATTTATTAAATCTAACAAACACTTTCTTGTTTTATGGACGTTTTATTTCATATGATTTTAGGAATGATAATATCTAAACAAATATTCCAAAATTATTCATTAGTCATAATAATAGCATCTATATTGCCTGACTTAATAGGAACAAGCTGTAATGAAGTGTTAAAAATAACTCACTCTTTAAAAAAATCCTTTAAAAATTTTTTTACAAATTATATGAAATATACAAGGCAAATGTCTTTTTTTGGAAAAACTGATAGGTTTTTATACAAATTCATGCATAGTTTCACTAGCTGGTTGATATTTAGTAGCATAATCTTTATATTTTTTAGAAATCTTTTTATTATAGCATCTTTGGCATATTTATTACATATAATAATAGATATTTCTACTCATGATAAGCAATTTACACTAGAATTATTTTATCCTTTTTCTAAGTTCCAGATTGAAGGAAGATCTTGGAGGCAAGATTGGGGCATATTTTTAACTTATTGGGCAATTCTGATTTTAGTTATATTGTTTCTAGTATTTTAGCACTGGACATCTGCCACATTCTATTAAAATATGAAAGTTAATCTAAAAATAATTGCTGATAAAATTATAGAAATTATTTAGCTTTCTTAGAATTTGCTTTTCTTTTAGCTTCTTCAGCTTTTTTTTCTGCTGACAGACGTTTAAAATTTTTTTTAGCTTCTTCTAATTCTTCTGGAGTCATGACTTCTCCATAAAACCAAGAAAAAATATAACGTTCTTCTGCAAATTCTGGAGTTAGCCATGTTTTGAAACCTTTTCTTTCAGCTTCTTCTCCTTTTATTCTAAATTGGCGTACATCTACCATATCAAGATCTCCGTCTTTATCAACATCATAAAAGTTCACAACTTCAAAAGTATTTGGTGATAAATTTCTTCGCCCACCAACAACTGGATTTCCTTTTACCCATGAAGGAAATTGTGAATATGCAATTATAGCTAAAGCAAGAACTGAACCTATACCAACCATTGCTAAAGCTTTTGCTGAAGGTGATATACTTTTTTCTTCTGGCTTTGGGTTTAATACTTCTTCAAGTCTTCCTATATACTTTCTTTTTGCAATTTCAAGATGTCTAAGAACACCTGCAACATAATTTTTACATTCTGCTCCAAAACCTTCATTAACCCATACATTTAAAACACTGCCAAGCTTTTCATTAAATCTACCATTTTGATTTTTATGTTTTCTTTTTAGAAGACAATAATCAAGTGCAAATCTCTCTCCTTGGCTCATGTTTTTTCTAATTAATTTTTCTAGAATATCTTTTGGCAGTTGTACTAAATCTCTTCCTGATAAAATTGAATCTATTTCTGCCTCACTCATACCTTTATATCTTCTTATTAAATCTTCATCAGAAGTTTTATCTTTTATTGACCTTACTCCTTCTATAACACGATCATAAAGCTTTTTTATTTTCTCTTTTCTTTCTTCTTCACTTTCTTGTTTATCTCCACATTTAGATTCATATAATTTTTCAGCTTCTCTTTGTGCAAGATATCTGATAAGATTACTACTATCATGTTTTTGTTCTAAAAGAATTTTATACCTTTCTTCAAATTCTTTTTTTGCATTTTCTATATCATGTTCTAAACTATCATATGTATGAGGTAATGAAAGATGACTTTCAGATTCAACATGATAATAATATTTTTCAACTGCTTTTCTTATACCTTCTTTACCTAAAACACCTGCAAAAACAAGTCTTTCAAGTTCTGGAATAGGTTTTTGTCCTTGTTTTAATTTTCTGTCAATACCTACTGCATCTTGTATCAAATAAGATGAAACACTTGCTAAAAGAACATCAAATCCATTTTTACATTCATCATATTCTAGAACATCACCTGCATCTCTTGTAGCTCTATCAAAATTAGCTCTGCCTTGTTCTGTAAAAACAGCAGAAAGAGCATTTTCAAGAAGATTACCATATCCATTAATTACACTAATCTTATTTCTAATTTCTTCAGCTCTTTGTTCTTGGGTTTGTTCTGCATAACGATTAGCCATCATTTTCCAGTTTCTCCTTTATAGCTATTTCAACAAAATGAGATTGATTTCTAAAATCAGAATTAATTCTAACAGCTTTTTTTAATTTCAAGACAGTTTCTTCATCCAAAGTAATGCTTATCCTGTGCTTCATCGTGGAACTCTTTTGCTTGGCTCTATCCAAACTTTTTGATAAAGTATTTTTCTATCAGTTTCCATTAAAATCATAAGAGATTCTCTATCAGAATTACCGCTGTATTTTTCTTTCATTTTTTCAACTCTTTGTCTAAGATCGACCATTTTTCCTTCAAATTCACTATGAGGAATATCAAATTGATTATCTTCTAAGCTTTTCAAATCTTCATACCATGTTTTAGCTTGTCTTTTAAATCTAGAATTTTTGCTGCAAAGATATGTTGCTCCTCCAACAATTCCTGCCAAAGAAAGCCCTGCAGCTAATGATGTAAACTCTCCTGGAGATAATTGCATTGGACCATCAGGATCAGGAACATAATTTTTTATCTTATCAATAACTTGAGCAACTTGATCAAAAACAAAAATACCATAACCCATTATTGTAGAAACAGTTGCAAAAAAGGGTTTAGCATAATCAACTTCAAGTTCTTTTACTAATTGTAGACTATCTTTGCTCATATTAAATAATAGAAAATATTACTCATTTATAAATGTTTCTATTTGTTACTACTAGAAAGTGAAGATTAGTAATAAATCAATAAATATTTATACTATTTCTTTGATTTATAGCTTTATGAAAGGAATAATATTTGTTATAGCATTATTATCATTAGTTCTATTCATAGCAGGCTGCGAAGAACAAGAAAAAGTCTGCATTACAGATGAAGATTGTATACCAGAAGAGCCATTAATTGGAGTTAAATATCTTTGCGTAGAAGGAATCTGCAGAACAAGACCAATGGGAAATCCAGCTTCTGAATATTGCTTAGAGAATAACTTTACAACAGAAGGAAGAACAGGGAAATATGGTGCATATTCTTTATGTAAATTTCCAGATAGAACAGAATGTGAAGAATGGATGTTTTTTAACAGAGAATGTGTTCCTGGTATGATAACAATCAAAATGGACCAGCTTAGATTTACTCCAGAAGAACTTCATATTAAGGCAGGAACAAGAGTAATTTGGAAAAACCTTGAAGATGAACCTCATCAAGTTATGAATGATCCAGTTGGAGATTATGCAATGGGTGATCTGTTTGACAGTCAAAGATTAGAACAAGGTATGGAACACAGCTTTACTTTTAATGAACCAGGAGAATACAAATATCACTGCCATATCCATCAAGATATGAAAGCAAAAATTATTGTTTCTTAATCTTACTGCTTTTATACTTATGTGTCATATATGCTTTTAATCTCTTAATTGGAATCTTAAATCTCTTTAAACCATTAATAAAACTTCTTTGATCATAACCTAAGCATATAATATCTGGTTTAAACTTAGAAATAACTTTGTATTTATCTCTTATATAACCTAAAACTGCTTTATCCACATGTTTTTTTACTTCAACCAATCTTTTTTTCTCATTATGTCTAGGAAATATTCCTTTAACTTCTTTGACAGTTTTATCTCTTGCAACAACTGCAATCAAATAATCACCATGTTTCTTGGCTTGAGAAAAAAAATTCAAATGACCTTTATGTAAAACATCAAATGTTCCGAATACCATTATTTTCTTCATCCTAATTCATCTAATTTCTTTTTATTCTCTTTTATTCTTTCTAAATTATCTTTAATTCTTTTCTTTATCTCATCAATCTCCAGCTGTTCTTTAAAAATTTCTCTTAATTTCTGAACTCTGTTGTATTCTTTCTCACGTAAATCTTTTCCTTTGTCTTTAATCAAACCTTTTACATTTATTTTTTTAAATAATTCATAAAACTGAGATTCTTGAATTAACATTTTGCCGATTTCATCTACATATTTCTTATAATCTTCTCTTTTGCTTGAATCATAATCACATTTATGGTCTGTTAATACTTCTTTTGGATTAGTAGCTTTAGTCAAAACCCATTGAGGAAACAGTCTGCAGTTCAAAGGCCGAACAGGATAAATGCTGCACCTTTCATCAACTCTAAATTTACATGGCAGATTTAAACCCAAATCAATTTCATAAACATCTTCATCTTCAGGTTCTCTGAAAGGATTCAATCCAATCTTATCAAACAATGAATCAATATCAACCTTAAGAAAATCAACAATCCTCCAAATATCTCCAACAGTTACATTTATTTGTGTAAGAGGATCACGACAGCACAAACCACAGTGGTTGCATTTCATAAGGTGTTTAATTTTTTCTTAGTATAAAAAATTTTAGAAAAGTTAAATTTAAATACTAGATATATCTAATTTAAACCATGATTGCAAAAGAGCTGATATCTAAAGATTATGTTGAAGTGGACCAAAATGATACTATTTCTAAGCTTATTGGAGCATTAAAAAGGAAAAACGAAAAATCAGCAGTTATCTTAGATAAAAAAAAATATATTGGTGTAATAAACAAACGTCTGCTGATTAAAACAAAACTTGACCCTTCTAAAATGAAGGTCAAGAAAATCATAGAAAAAGTCCCTGTTCTAAAAGGAGATGAAGATGTTCCTAAAATTGCAAAATTAATGTATACTGCAGATACTCATATACTCCCAATTGTTGAAAAAGGAATGGTTGAGGGAGTAGTTAAATTAATTGATTTGCTTGATTTAATAAAAGAAAACAAAAAACTTTCAAGAATAAAAGCAAGCCAAGTAATGGGAACTAAAAAGCTAATTACAGTAAAAGAAACAGATAGGTTAGGAAAAGCAATTGAAATAATGAAAGAAGCAAAAGTTAACAGAATACCAGTTGTAGATGAAAAAAGAGAGCTTGTAAACATTGTAAGTGTTGCTGATTTTATGTTTAACTATCTTTTGCACCAGCAGGGAAGGGCAGAAACTGGTATTGGAAGAAGAAAAGTAAAATCTAAAGGGTTTGGCCAAAGGATTGATTTTAATGCTTTTCCAATAAAAGCAATTGCTTCAATAAGAAGGGTTAATGCTACTCCTGATAGCACTGTTTCAAGAATTATTGATTTAATGAAAGAATTTAATATCTCAAGCATAGTTCTTGTAGAAGATAAAAAACCAGTTGGTATTGTTGCAAAAAGAGATCTATTAAAATTGTTAATAAAAGCTGTTACATTCTAAAATGTCCTTTAAATGCCAAAGATGCGGCTATTGCTGCACAATTATTGCAAGAGTTTCTTTGATTGATATGCTAAGATTGAAGAAACAAGGCTATAATCTTCTTGAAGTTATTCAAAAAGACCATACAAAGCATAATTGCTTGAAAAGAAAATCAGATGGAGATTGCATATTTCTAGAAAGGCATGGCAATAAAACAAACTGTAAAATCTATGAGCATAGGCCTAAAGTCTGCAGAAAATATCCTGGATACAAACATGAAATCCCTTGCAAAAAAGCAAATCCTTCTGTCAGAGAATATTTGATGAGAATTTAAAACTTCTTCCTCAATTGTTGAACTAATTTTTTACTTCCATGACCGCAGCTGATTATAGTTCTCATAGTATCTTCTACTGATACATTAACATGGTGTATTCTTTCATCCTTAACATGATAAATCATTCCAGAAGTAGGATTTGGTCCTGTTGGAACAAATACTGTTTTTCTTCCTTTTCCACAGTCATCAGTAATAAATCCAGTAACTAATGTGCCTTTGCCAAACAAATCCACTAAAACAACTGATGAAAATCTAGAAGCATTGCTTCTGAATATTCTAATTACAAGCCCAAGCAAAAAAGCATAACCAGGAAGCATAGTAAATATCCTATTAGCATAACCCAGCAATTTTCTGCCGTGTTTTGTTTTAATAACAATTCCAATAACATAGCATATTGCTAAGAATATCAAAAGTGTAAGCGCAATATAACCAAATCCTGTGTTCATAAAGAATAAAAAACTTAATGGAGCAATAAATGATAAAAGAAAACCATAAAGCCATTTGTATATAACTACTAATATCAATATAGGCAGTAGAAATATAATACCCTCGCCAATTGTTCTTCCTAATTTATGTTTCTTCTTCAGCACAAATTTAGAAATAAGTTAATGTTTTTATATTTTGTTAATCTTCAACTTTTATTGCTTCTGCTGGGCACTGAACTTCGCATGCTTTGCAGCCAATACATTCTTTTGGTTTTTTAACAATAACTTTATCTTCTTCATTAGAAAAAACACCCATTGGGCAAATATCAATGCAAGTTTTGCATTTAGTGCATTTCTTTTCATCAATAACTGGTTTTGACATGCTCAAAAAACCTCCGGTTTTTTGGCATGCTCGGAAATTTTTAATTTCCGGCAACCTGAAAACTTAAAGTTTTCATGTCCCTGAAAATTTGAGATTTTCATTGTTTTTTAAGAATTATTCTTCTTTCTCTTCAACTTTCTTTTCTTCAGGTTTAGGCTCTTCCTTTTTTTCTTGTTTCTCTTTTTCTTCTTTACCGCCTTTCTCTTCTACTTTTTTAGATGCAGGCAGAGTCTCTTCTGGTTTCTTCTCTTTAGCCTCTTCTTTCTTTTCTTCCTCAGCTTTTACTTCTTTCTTAGGTTTTTTCTCTTCAGTTTTTTCTTCTTTCTTGATTTTTTCTTTTTCCTCAGCTTTTTCTTTAACTTCTTTTGCTTCAATTTCTTTCTTTATAATCTCTGCTGAAAGACCTTTTGCTTTAGCTTCTTTTTCAATAGACATATTTTTTATTTCACATACTCTTAAAGGATAGATCTTACTCAAAGATCTCTTTAAATTACTCTGGAATTTATGAGCTACAATCTCTTGAACCAGAGCAGCATAAGGTGTTTTTCTAAAATTTTTGTCAATAATTTCCTCAGCTTTTTTTCTCAAACCTATAGAAACAGAAGATTTTACAAGAAATCTGGTTATTAATATTGGTTTAATTCTAACTTTTTTTCTATCAGCAGTTTCTACAACTAAAGATATTTCTATTTTACTTTTGCCTCTTCTTACCATTCTTTTTATAGAGGCAGGAATCATTTCATAACCCGCAATGTCTGTATGAGCTATGTTATCAGAAACTCTATTAATCACAAATTTTATCTTAATATTTTGTCTTCTCACATCCCTTGTCAAATTCATTAAATTAACATTAACATATCTTCCAACAGCATCAGCTGCATCATAAAGAAAAACCTCTCCAATTGGTTGATTATTGAACAGCTTTGGTGCAACTATTTGAAACCATTGCTTTTTTCTTACTTTTTTTCCAGCTTTCTTAGCAACAACCATATTCATTCTCAAGAATTCGATATTTATTTATAAAGGTTTCTAAATACGAAGTTATCTAACCTCAAAATTATCTTCGATAATTTTGTTGTTTGACTTTAAACATCCAACTCTTTAACTTCTTTAGCATGCTCTTCTATAAACTTTCTCCTAGGCTCTACTTCGCTCCCCATTAGAATTGTAAACATTTCATCTGCTTTAACAGCATCTTCTATATCTACTTTCTTCAAGATTCTAGTAGAAGGATCCATGGTTGTATCCCATAATTGATGAGGATTCATTTCACCAAGACCTTTATATCTTTGCAGATGAACTCCTTCTTTACCTAGTTTGACAATAGCAGCCTCTTTTTCTTTCTCATTATACACATATATTTTTTCTTTACCTTTTTGGATTTTATATAGTGGAGGCATTGCTATATATACATAACCTGCTTCTATTAATGGCCGCATATATCTGTAAAAGAATGTTAACAATAAACAAGTAATGTGATTGCCGTCAACATCTGCATCAGTCATTATGACTATTTTGTGATATCTTGCTTTGTTAATATTAAATTCTTCAGCAATTCCAGTGCCTAAAGCAGTAATCATAGTTACAATTTCATTATTCTCAACAACCTTGTTCAGTCTAGCTTTTTCAACATTCAAAATCTTTCCTTTCAAAGGCAATATTGCTTGAAATTCTCTATTCCGGCCCTGCTTAGCAGAACCGCCTGCTGAATCACCTTCTACAATGAACAATTCAGTCTTAGCAGGGTCTCTAGAACTGCAGTCAGCAAGCTTTCCAGGCAAACTTCCTGTTTCCAAAATACCTTTACGCCTTGTTAATTCTCTAGCTTTTCTTGCTGCTTCACGAGCTGTTGCAGCGTTAAGCATTTTTAATGCAATATTTTTTGCAACATCAGGATTCTCTTCTAAAAAACTGCTAAGCTTATCTGTAACAATACTGTCAACAACACCTTTTACTTCGCTGTTTCCAAGCTTAGCTTTTGTCTGGCCTTCAAACTGAGGCTCTCTTAATTTAATAGAAACAACAGCACTAAGACCTTCTCTAACATCATCTCCAGCTAAACTCATTTCTCCAAGATTGTTTTTCTTGATATAACTGTTAAAGACCCTTGTTAATGCACTCTTAAATCCATTTAAATGAGTGCCGCCTTCTATAGTGTTTATATTGTTTGCAAAGCTATGTATATTCTCCCTATACCCATCGTTATACTGCATAGCAATCTCAACTTCATATTCATCTTGAATCTTATCAAAATAAATCGGCTTATGCAAAGGAGTTTTATTTTTATTAATAAACTCAACAAAAGAGATTACTCCTCCTTCATATTTGAAATTATTCTCTTTGCCCTCTTCTCTTTCATCTTTAAGATTAATCTCTAATCCTTTATTTAAAAAAGCAAGTTCTCTAAGCCTTAAAGAAAGAAGATCAAAATGAAAAATAATTTCTGGAAAAATCTCATGATCAGGCAAAAAACTAATTTTTGTTCCTGTTTCTTTTGACTCGCCAACAACTTTCAGCTCACTAACAGGCTTTCCTTTTTCATATTCTTGGCGGTAAATTTTATTATCTCTCATAACATCAACAATTAATTTCTCGCTCAGTGCATTTGTAACAGAAATACCAACACCATGTAAACCGCCAGCAACTTTGTAAATTTTGCTGTCAAATTTTCCGCCAGCATGCAGCTTAGTTAATACAACTTGGACAGCAGGAATCTTTAGCTTAGGATGAATATCAACTGGAATTCCTCTTCCATTGTCAATAACACTCACAAAGCCATCTTTATGAATTATAACATTTATTTTAGTGCAAAAACCAGCCATAGCTTCATCTATGCTGTTATCAACTGCTTCATAAACAAGATGATGAAGGCCTCTAATGCTAGTATCTCCAATATACATGCCAGGCCTTTTTCTAACAGCTTCTAAGCCTGCTAGTACTTGAATTTCTTTTGCTCCATATCCTTTTTCTGCTTTTATATCTGCCATTCTTCTCTGGATTTTTAACTAAATCTCAATCAATTCTAAGCTAAAATTTAAAGAAATTTTTAGCTCTTTTTACATATAAAATAAACACAGGTTGTTTATAAACCTTTCGTTTCTAAAATGGCAGTACAGGCCCTGAAACCTAAGAATTTAAGCATTTCAGTACTTTGCAATTTTTCAGAGATAGCTCTAACTAGACAGCACCATAACCTATAAGATTTAGAAAATCAACTCCCTATATCCATATAAATATCAAAGTTTGGAATTAAAGGAATAAATAATTTAATAACACTGCCGTCTACACTAATGAAATCTACTTCATTCAAATTCTTTCTTCGGGCTTCCCTTATCTTGGCCATTATTTCATAATCTGTTAAGCCAGTTTCAGTTAAGCCCAATATGTTTTTTATTGACATTTTCAAGCCTCGTCATTCATAATTAAATCAAGTTCCAAGTCTGTTAAATCCTTTTTACTAAGTATTTCTTTGATCTCCTTTTCTGTTAATTTCATATTACCACCTAACCAGCTTCTTCATATCCTCTCATAAAAGCTTCTTCCCAGTCAGCGACTTCGTCTGCGTCAAGCAATTCAGCATATATGTCTTCAGGATCCTCTTTCCTGTTTAAGAATATGTTTTTCATACCCCACCTCCCCTTTTAAGGAACTCCAGCTATATGTAACAATTATAGAAACATTTAAATATATATACCTTTTCCATATAGCATATATATCCTTACATTAACATATATTAATTTATGGGGTGGAAAAATGGAATTCAGAAAACTAATCTCATTTGGAAAAACTTCTTTTGTAATGTCAATTCCAAAAACTTGGATTGTAAAAAATAAGCTTCAAAAAGGTGATTTAATAGGGTTAGAAGAAAAAGAAGGAAATTTGCTGCTTTCTCCTAAAACTACTAATTTTGGACAAAACATAGAAAAAACAGAATTAGATGTTACTGAATTAGACCCATTCCTTTTCCGTTCATTAGCTGCAGTATATAAATCAGGATACGATGAAGTTGAATTAAAATTTGATTCACCAGATTTAATCAGAGATATTCCTAAACAAATGACTGATTTATTGCCTGGCTATGAGCTGCTGGAACAAAGCGGAAAACGCTGTGTTATTAAGGATTTAGGCCACCAGCTTGGAACAGAATTTAATAATGTTCTTAGGAGATTATTTATAGTAACTGTTTCTATGGCAAAAACCACATTAGAAACTCTTAAGGAAGGCAAAAAAGAAAATTTACCAGACGTTCTATCATTAGAGCAGACAAACAACAGGTTATGTAATTTTTGTGAGAGAATATTGAATAAAAAGGGATACAAAAACTACAAAAAAACAACCTTTGTTTATAATATAGTATGGGAATTAGAAAAAGTTGCAGATCAACTAAAATATATGTGCACATACCTATATGAAGCAAAAGTGAAAAAAGTTAAGATCAGCAAAGAAGCATTAGATTTATTCAGACAGGTAACAGAGTCAATAGTTAGATTTTATGAATTATTTTATAAGTATGACAAAGGCAAAATTAGAAAATTAGCAGAAGCAAGGAAAAGCATAATACATGAAGCAAATGTATTATTTGAAAGAAAAACAGAAAATCGTTTTGAAGTTAGATTAATACACCATTTGATTAATATTCAGCAGATGGTATTCAACATGCTGGGATGTTATCTTGGAATGGTTGTTTAAAACTCAACTAGCTCTTTTGGTGAAACTATTTTTGTTCCAATATCATAGCCTTTGCCAGGCACCCAAGGCGCTTTTCTTTCCATAGCAACAACAAGGTCAGATGGCATAACAATTCTAGAATCTGTGCAGACCATACCAATAGATCTTTTTTTATCATCTGTTCCATGATGGTTGTCTGACCCGCCAAGCATATAAAGAGGATGTTGAGGATCATTATCATTAAGCAAGTAAACAAGCTCCATTAGCCCTGAAATAACTTCAGGAGTGTGAGTTGAATAAAAAACACCTAATCCATTCATCATGCCTTGTTCTTTAAATCTTAATATTTTATCCATTATAGCTTCAGCTTCAGGAAAAGATACACTTCCCCTGTTTTCTGGTTCTTTTATTCCTCTTAGATGATCTCCTATCATTAGCAAAGCTGAAACAGCAGGATGCTCCCATGAAACAACATAAGGATCTAAGCGTTCATTATGTTCTTTAAGATAAGAAAGCACTTCTTCAGCAGGTTTATATGCAGCAGCGCTGTCAGAATAACAACTTCCTCTTCCTCTTCCATCATCACTTCCTCTTTTAAACTGCTGTTTTGCAAATTCTGGATCACTTGTCCAGGCTTTGTTTAAAATTACTCTAATCCATGTGTCAGGAAATGCAGTTAATGTGAAAGGAGGAATCAAGCTGGCAGCATCTAAATTAATTCCTTCTAAAAAACTTAAAATAAAATCTCTCTTTTTTCTGCTTATTTCTTCAACATCTTTTCTTGTTACATAGCTATCTTTAGGTCTGCCTGGAAAATTATCATTTATCAGCTTTATTTGTTCTTCAGAAGTATATTTATCAAAAACTGTTTTGTTTAATTCTCCTTCTAAAGGGTTTACATCAACTGCTATTCTTCTGTATACCTCTTCAATTGACTCCCCTTCTCTTGGCAAAAAGAAAACATTCCAGTGAGAAGAAAAAGAGGCTCTTTTCTTCATATCAGGCGTTTCTACAGAATAATTAAAGTCACAGTTTAGTTCAGCAGCTACGTAGATATTTCCATCCCACCCTAGTTTATCTAATTCTTTTTCAACAAGAATAGCTAACGCATGTGTGTTATGGCCAGTAGGAGCAATATGTTTTAAACTACTGTCTTGCACAACAATCTTGGCGATTTCATCTGGTGTAGAGCTTCCATCGCATACAAACCCATGGACGTGAAGATCAGCTTTTTTCATTTTGCCCCTTCTCTTTAGCTGTTTTAAATAACCCGCATAATTTATCTAATGCCCCTTCTAATCTTTGATAGTTTTCAAATTCACCTTCTTCTGGGATATACTCTGGATTTTCAGACAGTAATTTATGATAAGTTCTAATACCTCTAAGAGCGTTTTGGAAAGAAAGACTTATATCATTTAATTTACCACCAATTCCAGCACCATTCAAATCACCTTTGTCTAATTTCTCTGATGTAAACTGAGAAAGAGTGCCTCCCATTAACATTCCCCTATTGCATAATGCATTATAATAAGCAGGTATTAATTTATGACTTAATATTTCATCTGTTACCTTGAGAGGTTTTTTTGGTTTTAGATTTGTTGCAAACCTTTCAACCTCACAAACATACTCCACGACATCATCTCCTTTGTCTTTGGCGTATTCTTTCAGTGCAGTAAAATATTCGCCAACAGGTAATTTATCAGCTACCTCTGTCACAAAATATTTTTTAAGAGCATCTATTTTATCTACAGAAGGATAATAACTAACATATCTTAGGCCAACTAGATGTTCGCCTTTGAAAAAAATCTCTTCTTCTCCTGGTTCTTTTTCTTGGGTTTGTTCAGATTCTAAAACAGTTTTTCTAATTTCGCTTGCGTCTTTTTCAAATTCTTGAATAATAAATTTCTTAGGGCTTGCTTCATATTCTTGCACTATTTTGTTAATTCCTCTACTAACAGCTTCAGAATAATCATTAAAGAATTGTTTAACATAACCTTTTTCTCTTTCTACTTTTTCTTCTTCATTTTCAGATAAGAAAGATAAAAAATCTCTAAAATGGAATACAGTTGCAAGATCAACTACAATAGGCAGACCTGATCTTGTTCTGAGAAAGCCATATTTATAAACATCACCAGCACTATTTACAGCTGCATTTGAAGTCCACCAATCAGAATAATAACCTTTTGGCTCTTGAGCTGCAAGTGCTTTTCTTAATCTATGGGTTGATTCATGAAAGGCCTTTTCTATTTCTTCAAGTTCTTGATCCAGGCTTCTGCCCTCTTCTTTTAATTTCTCATCTAATGAAATTTCTTTTCTTTTCAATAAAGCCTTTATCGGCTCTACAACTCTTGTTCCTAGTCTCTCTTCCCAAAATTCTTCTAGGTTATCAACATGATTTTTTGCAAGAGCTATAGGCCCATTAGCGCAGGTATATGCTGCATGGCGGACACACGCAGAAAGCAAAGCACTTAATCTTGCTCTATCTTTTTTGCTTTGTTCAAGCTGATTAAAAACCTCTGGTTCTACAGGAGCATTTCCATCCTCTGCTTCAAGAATAAAAGGTTCTTTAGCATCTGTTATAACTGCTTTGAATCCTGCTACAGGGGTTTTATAGTTTTTGCTTGAAACAAATCCAAAAAGTGAACGCCAATCCTCATACCTTCTATTAATCCTTTGGAAAAAATTTATGTTATTCCTATATGATATCATAGATTCAAGTGGTGCAGACTTCATATAGAACCAATAATCATGTGAATGAAATTTCATTATCTTGCTTCTTGTAGGCTGAGTTGGTGTAACATAGCCTTCTTCTTCAGCACGTCTTTTTTGTTCATCTAACAGAGAATCCCTCATCCGCATGAAATAATAAGGCTTAATTTCAAGCTGTCTTAAAGAATCGTCTAAATTCTTTGTCAACATACTTACTGTCTCAGCAGGTAATTTGGATACAAAATTTGTATATAAAACAAAAGGCATGTTTGATTCAGGATTTAATTTTTTAGCATTATGTAGACAATTGATAGCCTCTCTAATACTCTCTAAGTCACCAAGCCTAAAATGAAGTAAACTTCTAGCGCAACAAGCTAGTGCCCTATCTTCTAAGCTTCCAGTACTGCACAATTCAGCAAAACGCTCTAATGGGTTTTCTGCAAGTTCTAAATGTTTTTTTACAAATGCATTTATAGAGTCATATGCTTTTTTTTGTAGAGGGCTTGTCATAACGCTATTTTCAACAGCAGCAGCCATAGTTTCTACATCAGATTGATAGACTACATCATCAATACCATAAACCATAGACGAAACAGCTTCTTCAGGAGTTAAATGCTTTGACGCAAGCACTAATGCTTTTATTTTTGGATCAGTTTGTTTTATTTTACCTAACATATCTAAACCAAATCTCTCATTCAAAAGAACCACATGATAGCCGTCCAACTTTTTTACTTCATCAACATCTTCTTCGCCAGAAACCACATCAACTTTATATTTTTGTTTTTCTAAACTTTTAACTAAATCTTCATAATCTGAACCAACAACAAGCACCTTATTCTTTCTTAATGATTTAGAGCCTTTAGCCAATCTTAATGCTCTCCAGACAGAAGATTTGATTACTCTTTGATCTAAGTCAGCAATATCCCTGGGTTTTGTAATAACATCACTTGCACCCAAAAGAACAGATTTTAATGTTTTTAACTGGTTTTCTCTGTCAGAATACTCACTCAACACAACTACTTTAGTTCTCTTTTTTCTAGCCCTGCTGGTAGTTCCAGCCCGGTCAACGACTGATATACCATGTCCTCCGCTTAAAGTCATGTCTGTCAGAACAACATCAAACTGAGTTTGTTCGATCATAGTCAAAGCTTTTCCACAGTCAAGTGTTCTATCAACACAATACCCTAGATCTAAAAGCAGATTGTCTAAATTATCTCTTTCTTGTTCAGTATTTGCAACCAATAAAACTTTCTCGCCTTTTGCAACTATGCCTCTGGCGTTTCTTCTGTATTCTAATTCTTCATTTAATTCTGGTGTATATCCTTCTGGCTTATCTAAATTACTATACCATGCTAACCTTGAAGCAATCTCATCAATCTCTGTAACACCTCTTCTTACAATTTCCCTTAAATTTTCCACGTTAAATGGTTTAGGAAGAAAATCATAAACACCAATTCTTTTTATTCTTTCAATTTCTTGAATAGTTCCATGTCCAGATACAACAACCACAGGCCGCGGACTTCCTGTTTTTTTTATAGCCCTTATTAACTGTTCTCCGCTCTTGTCAGGCATTATAAGGTCAGTTACAACAAAATCAAACTCTTCTTCTTCAAGCGCCTTCAAAACCCCTTCACCTTTCTTTGCTGTCTGTATTATATAATCTTCATCCTGGAAAATATCTACCATAAGTCTCAACATACTGTTGTCATCATCTGCAATAAGAATTCTTTTAGGTATTGGATTATTAGAATCTGCTATCTCTTCTAATCTTTTATCATCTGCCATTTTATTAGATTACGACATCTAGTTGAATTAATTTTCCGAAAATATTTTAGGCCTAACCTATGTCAAAAAAAAATTCAATCATTTATAAAGCTATCGCTTTTTGTATTACTATGGAGTAACTAATAGTTATTAATAAAAAAATCACTTCTTTTCTTTGCCAACTTCAAATTTTTCAATAACAAGCTTGCCTTCTTTAACTTTGAGTAAAACTTCATCTTTTTCAGAAAACTTAGTTTCTTTTGTCACATAATCAGGCAAGAGAATTCGTTCTCCTCTTAAGTCCAAATGAGTTAAAATATCTTTGCCAGGAGTAACCTCTTTCATTATTTCTGTTGTAGTTAATTTTTTCTTTGATTCAGCAATCTCTTTTGTCTTTTTATACAAGAACCTGGCAATCTTGTCAGCAACATCTATCTTTGTTGTTGCTGTAATGCCTTGCAAACCAGGAGAAATATTAACTTCTATAACAACAGGACCTTTAGCACTTTCTAAAATATCAACAGCGCAGATATCTGCACCAATTGCTTCAGCAGCCATAACAGCAAGTCTTCTAGTTTTCACATCAAGACTTATTGCTTCTCCTTTGCCGCCTGCATGAATATTTGCCCTTTTCTCACCTATTTCAGCTGATCTTCTCATAGCAGCGACAACTTTATCTCCAACAACTATTGCTCTTATGTCAGTGCCGCCTGTTTCAACATATTCTTGAATCAAAAAAGGCTGCTTTAAGGCAGTTAAAGCATCTAACATGCTATTTGCAGAAGCAAAACTGTCTGCAAACATAACCCCTTTTCCTTGAGTTCCTTTAGGAAATTTCATGATTATTGGATAATGCACTCTTTCAAGAATTTTCTTAGCTGCTTCTGGAGTTGCTGATAAGTATGTAACAGGCATAGGAATTCCGTGCTGTTGCAGTCTAAATTGTGTTAGTAATTTATCATGAGCAACAGTAAAAGCAGAAGGTTTAACAGGAACATAAGATTTTTGGGATGCAATCAAACTAATAGCCCTTAATAAAGTAGCATATCTAAAACTTCCTTTTGCAAAAACACAATCATAATCCTCCAATGGTTTTCCTTTATACAATACTTCTAGTTTTTGAGAACTCAAATTAACTTCAACATCTTTAATATTTATATCATCAACTATTCTGATGTACTTTTTTAGAGCTCTGATTGTCCATTTTGAGCTCGTACTTCCTAAACTTATAACAGCAGCTTTTATTGTCATTTTTTACTCGGGTCTATAAGGAATCCTTTTTTGAGTATGTTTTGTCCAACCAAAACTTTGTATCTTAAATGGCTTCTGTCAGCAACAGTAAATTCCTCTTTTAGATCTTTTTTAGCAATCTTAATCTCTGCTTTTAATACAGGCCTCATCTTGTTTCCTGAAGCAGACTTGATTAGCTTTGTTTTTATGATTGGTCCTAATGATAATTCAGCAGCTAGTTTAGCATCAACACTGCTTTTAGTTGCACCAGTGTCTATTCTAGATGTAATTCTTTTTCTCTTTCCTTTAGGTCCTATAATTGTTACGTTTTCAGTTAACCCTACAACTATCTTTCCCTTTACCATAAGAAAAATCCTAACAAATGAAGATATATAAAGGTTGCGAAAACGTTTTTTACGTTTTCGAGACCTTGAAAAACTTGTTTTTCATTGCTTGCGAAAATGGTTTAAAAATCTTAAATTCTAACGTTTTAAAGCCTGAGAAGCTGGATTTCTAAACATTTGCAAATAATTTACTAACTTTATCCTTACCTATTGTTAGGATAAAACTAGCTAATCTTGGGCCTTTTTCTTTGTTAACAAGAACAAGATAAGCTCCTTTAAAGAAATCTTTTGCGTTTAAGCCAACATCCTGGCTTATCTTATACATTGCTTCATGCAGTTCTGTATCATTTTTAAAATCTTTTTTCAATAATTCAGCAACTTTATGCAAGGCCTGTTTTTGTTCATCACTTAATTCAATACCAGAATGAACTTGTTTTTGCACAGTAAACTTAAAATCATCAGGAGCATAATGCTCAAGCCAGTTCAAAACACATTTCAATCTTGTTTCAAATCTTTTCTTATCATCAGAAGTTTTTAATTCATTCTTAAAAAATTCAGTTGTTTTATTTAAATCCTTTTCAAATGTCTGCAGCACGTTTGTTAAATGCCTAAATACTGGTTGAAAAGGAATATCTTTAGGAGGTTTACCAATATATGATAATTCATAAATCCTTTTCTGTTTTTCAAATTCTTTTTCATCTACTTCTTCCTGCATATGATAAATCCTTTCACATTTATCAAAATCCTCATACACTTTTAAAACATCTAAGTCAAACGAAATTGCAAATTCATATGAAGGTCTTGAGCTGGCAAATATATATCTAACAATTGCTGGCTCATAAACGTCTAAAACATCTTTTAATGTAAAAATAACACCAGCAGAGCTTGAAAATTGTTTTCCTCCTTTTACACCGATCCATCCAAAACCAAAACCAATTGGCGGCTCTGTTTTGTAAATCTTTCTCTGCACTTCTCTTCCTGTATCAATGCCGCTGCCAGCAGCAAAATGATCTTTTCCTGCTGATTCAAAATCAACATCTTTATTATTCCACCATGCAGGCCATTGAACCCTCCATTTTAATTTTGCCAATCCTTTTTTACTAATATCAAATGTTTGATTGTCTCCGCAGCTGCATTCATAAGAAACATCACACATTCCTTCATACTTTATTTTTTCAGCTTCTAAATGGCATTTTTCACAATAAACAGAAATTGGAAGCCAGCTTTCTTCTAATTCTTCTTTTCTATATTTGTTAAAAATTTCTTTAATTTTATCAGTGTTCTCTAATGCAATTTTCATTTCTTTTGCATATTCACAATTCATGTATCTTTCAGCATGCCTTAATATTGTTGGTTTGACATCTACAATAGGAAGTAGTTCTTCAATTTCTTTTTCATTATGATATGCATAATTTTTATGTTTATTATCAATAACATCAGGAACATAAATCAGAGCCTGTCTTAGATACTTTTTTAGAATCTCTGGTTTTGGCATATTTGCAGGAACTTTTCTAAAAACATCATAATCATCCCAGTAATGATAATGAACTGCTTTTTTGCCTGCATCAATTAATGCTCTTTTAATAATATCTCCTGTAATCAATTCTCTAAAATTACCAATGTGCAAAGTTCCAGAAGGAGTTACACCAGTAGCTACAACATATTCTTTTTTATCTTTTTTCTTGATAATCTGTTCTGCTGCCTGATCAGCCCAGTGCATTGCTTTAGTTTCTTTCTTTGCCATATTCTAAAAATTTATTTTGATTGTATATAAATATTACTGATAAGCGCACCAAAAGAATTTAATACTATTAACTTTTAAAACAAATTATGACAGAATTTTGGAAATCAAGACCAAGAGGACCAGTAAAGAAACAACCTAGTAATTTTGCAAGAAGAAGTTTAAAATTAATCAAAAAGAAGAAACTTAAAACAATATTAGATTTAGGAAGTGGCAGGAGCAGAGATTCTATCTTCTTTGCACAAAATAGTTTAATTGTGACTGCATTAGATATCTCACGCAGCGGATTAGAAAGCATTCAAAAAGAAATTGATAGAAAAAATATCAAAAATATCAAAACAGTTTGCCAAGATTTGAGAAAATTAAATTTTCCAAACAATTCTTTTGATGTGATATATGCTCACCTAAGCCTGCATTACTTTGACGATAAAACTACAACAAAAATCTTCAACGATTTGTATAAAATACTAAAGAAAAAAGGATTATTTTTTGTCAAATGCAAATCAACTGATGATAGAGTATATGGCAAAGGTGAAAAAGTAGGAGATAATTTATTTATATACTATAGACATTTGAGACACTTTTTTGACAAAGAATATATGAGAGAAAAGCTAAATAAATTTAAAATTCTTAGTATTAAAAAAACTGCTTCTGTCCATCGCGATTATAAATCTTCTTTCATTGAAGCAGTTGCTATAAAGTAAACTTTTTATACTATCAATTTCTAAATAGGATTATGATACCTTGGATTTTAATATCAATTGCTGTACTTCTTCTCTTGTTTGCAGTTGTTGCAATATTAATAAGAAAGAAACATAAGACTCCTCCTGATTATTATAATTTGTTTATAATAGGGATGATGTGGGTTGTAATAGGGATTCCTCTTAAGAACCATGTTCTTTGGTCAATGGGTTTTGTTTTTATGATAGCTGGTTTAGTCAATAAAAAAGACTGGAAGAAGAACAAAAGAAGATGGAAAGATATGGACAAAGATGAGAGGTTGATTTCAATAATAGTAACGATCCTTCTCGGAGTTCTGGTTCTTTTGGGTTTTGTTGTTTTATTATTGACTAAGTATAAAATTATTTGATATTCACTACTTAAAACCACAACATTTAAATACAATCCTGCCAACAGATTAAATAATGGGGGACTTCTTCACTTCTGTGATAATTCACACACTAAAAAATGATAGAAAACTATCAAAACGGAAAAATAGGAGTTTTATTTACTCATTTCGCTAATTCTAATACTAAAAAACCATTCAGAACATTTGCAATGAACAGATCTTATGCAATCCTTGCTAGAAAAGCTAAGAAAAAAGGTCTTGTTCTATGTTGTGCTAATTATAAATTATATCAAAATGGAATTCTAAAACATGCATGGGTTTTTGATAAAAAATGGAAAAAAATAGACAATGTTAAATTAGATATTATCTACAGCAGATTTAACAAAGCAATATATGATGGCTTTACTAAGAACAAAAGAATAGAAAACTTAAAATACAAAATGGAAGAGCAAGTTGGATTGTTCAACAGTCCAGAACTTGAAGAATTCTGCTGGGACAAATGCATGGTTTCAGAGCTTTTCCCAACTATTGCTCCTAAAACATTCTTAGTTAATACAGTTAGAGGATTAAAAATTGTTCTTCCTGAAATTAAATCTGAAAAAATTGTTTTAAAACCAAGATATGGTACACTAGGAGAGCATGTTACTGTAACTACAAAAGACAAGCTTCCAAAAAAAATCAATAAAAATACAGTTGTGCAAGAATTTATAGATGGCTCTGAAGGAATAAAAGGACTGGTTAAAGGTTTGCATGATATGAGGGTTATTGTTATTAATGGAGAAATAGACCACTGCCATGTCAGGACTCCAAAAAAAGGATTATTAACAGCAAACATGGCTTTAGGTGGAAACAAGATTTTTGTTCCAAAATCAAAAATCCCTCTAAAAGCAGTTGCTGTAGTTAAGAGAATAGACAGAATTTTAGGAAGATATTCTCCAAGACTGTTCTCAGTAGATTTTGTATTTGACAAAAATCAAAGGCCTTATGTAATAGAATGCAACGGCAGTCCAACAATGCATAGATATGCATACGGCAGATACAGAAGAATAAGTTACTATGATCATGTTCTTGAAGCAATTAAATCAGGCATTAAACTAAAAATTGTTAAAACAGCATGATAGTTAAAAATTACTTATTTGCTGGACTTGACTTTATTCTAGGAAAAGATAACAAACTTTATTTTATTGAAGCAAATTCTTCTCCTGGTGCATTAAAAGAATATTTGAAAATTTACAAGCATGTCAAGCCAGTAAAAGAACTTTGCAGTTTCTTGAATAAAAACAAATACAAAAAACTTGCAGTAATATCAAAGAGAAAATGGGAAGAATCTATTATTTCTGGCCATTTTAGAAAATTATTCAAAGGAAAAATCTACAGATGCAGTTATAAAAGGAATAAAAATCTTCTTTCTGAAGGAGACGGCCATTTGATTGATAAAGATGGCAAAAAAATAATGCCAGATGTTGTTCTAAGAGTAGCAGCTGGTGTAACTAGAGCACAAGAAGCAGCAGGAATCAGGGTAATAAATCCTTCATCTGTTTTGAGGATAACAAGAGATAAAGTAAAAGCAAAAAAAGCAGTTAAAAAATATACTAAAATACATGTTCCAAAATATTTTGTTATTGAAAACAAAACACAACTTAAGAAAAAGTTGAAATATTTTCCAAAAGGTTTTGTTTTCAAGCCAAGAACAGGACAAAAAACCAAAACAGTTTACATAAATAAATTACCAAAAAATCTACAAATAAAAAGATCAATGATTTTAGAGCAATTAATAGATTGTTCTCCTTTGTTCAAAAACGAATTCTTTGAAATAAGAAGCATGGCTGTTAACGGTAAATATGTTGGAAGCATGGTTTTTGTCTCGCCAAAAAGACCAATGCATTTATGGAAAGAAGGCAGAACAGTTAAAACACCAAAACACTTAGAAAAAAGAATTAAATTAGCAACAGAGCAGGTTGTTCAAGCAATAGATAAAGCAGCTAGATAAACTTTTTATACTTGTTCTAAATAAAATTATATCATGAGCTATAAATACAAGGATTTTGTTAATCATCCTGGAACAAAAGAGCAAAGTGCTAGAAAAAGCCCAATTGCTGTTCTTGCATATCATTCTGGAACAGAAGAAGGAACAGGAGAAATAGCAAGAAAAGTCAAAGAAGCATCAAAGTATATTGCGCATAATCTAAAAAAAAGAGTTGCTTCTACAAGAGTAACCCCAACACATTCAAAACATTTGTCAGGAGTTAGAGATTATGCCAAAACAGCTATTTCTATTCATGGACATGCTAGGCAAGGAACATATGCTAAACAAGGTAAATCATATGATAGAACAAGAACAATCTACGTTACAGGGGGAAACAAAGATTTAGCTAATAAAGTTGCTGGTCAATTAAGAGAAGATATAGGCAAATTTTACCATGTTGAAACAGATTTAAAGCATATTCCAAAACATCTGCAGGGAAAAAGCCAGTATAATGTAGTTAATAAGTTTGAAAATAAAGGAGTTCAAGTTGAACTGCCTCATAAATTAAGGCAAAACCAAATGCATAAAGAAACAGTTGCTAACACAATAAATGGTGTAGTAGAAAAAGAAGCACCTAACTATCAAAAACAACATAAGCAAGCAGCTTAGAAAGATTAATAAAATAAAGAACTATTTTAATAAAAATGAAACAAGTAATATTAGTAAGAGCTGATTTGAAATTACCAAAAGGAAAAATGGCAGCACAAGTAGCTCATGCTTCTGTTGAAGCTGCATTTAATTCTGATAAGAAAAAAGTTTCTGAATGGAGATCAGAAGGTCAAAAAAAAGTTGTTCTAAAAGTGGAGAATGAAAAAGAATTGTTAAAGTATTTACAAATGGCAAAAGATGCTGATTTGAAAACTGCTTTGATTACAGATGCAGGAAAAACAGTAATTGCTCCTGGCACAAAAACAACTGTTGGCATTGGACCTGATTCTGAAGAAAAAATTGATTCTATTACTGGAAAATTGAAAATGGTTTAATAGAAATATTTATATAAGATTATTTTTTGGTAAAAAACCATAGTGAGTTCTTAGACAGTGATTATTTTTACTAAAAAAAGAAGGTGATGCTTTAATGAAAAAACAATTTGTTTTAATTCTATTAATAGTCGCAATAATGTCAATATTTGCTGTGTGGGCAAGTGCTGCAAACTGCGGCGGAACAAATGTTTGTAATTGCGGAGATACTTTAAATGAATCAAGAACTTTAAATGCTTCTGATAATTTAACAGGATGTTCTGGAAATGGTTTGACTATAAGTACAGATGATTTAGTGTTTGATTGTGATAATAATATAATAAGTGGGGATGATTCAGGTTTTGATTGGGGTGTAGGTATATCATCTGCAAATAATGTGACTGTAAAAAATTGCAATATATCTGATTTTGCTGGATGGGCTGTATTAGTTGATGGAGATAATAATACACTGGATAATAACAACTTCATCAATAACTATATAGGTGCAGCGACAATCCATTCAGGGAACAATTTCACAAACAATTACATATATAATGATGTACTCAGTACAGTTAGAGGAATCTATTTGAACAACGGCGCAAATAATAACAGTCTGATTAATAACACCATATATAACTATCTTTATGGAATACACCTTGGTGGAGGTTCTAATAACAATCTTTTAAGAGAAAATAACCTATATAACAATACCTATGGGATTTATATGACTGCTAGTTCTAATGTAAATACAATCTACCACAATAATATTTATGATAGTAATACAAATGAAGTTTATTCAGATGCAGCGATAAACCTTTCTTACAGCAACGAAGGAAACTATTGGGGAAGAACTTCTTGTCCTGTTTTTATTGCAGGAACCGATTCTAATGCAGTAAATGTTATTGATAGTTATCCTTACAAATTGCTTGATGGATGGGATAGTGAGTCTCCAGCTGACTGTAGTCCTCAAGTTTCACTTACATCACCAGGTAATGATACATGGGCAACAAGTGACCAGCCTGATTTTGTATTCACTCCAACAAGTCAAATAAATACAACACTTTCCTGTGAGTTATTCATTAATGATACTAGTCGTGGAACAAATACTACATCAGCTAATGGAACAGCAACAACAATCACTGCAAGCACTGCTTTGGCTGACGGTTCTTATGTTTGGTATATCAACTGCACAGATTTTGACAGCACAGTACAAAGCCAGATATGGACTTTGAAAGTTGATGAGGCAGCTCCAACTGTAACACCATCAAGTCCAACAGATAACGAATATACCAATAACAATACAGTTACATATACTCCAAGTGATGTAAATCTTAATACTTGCGCATGGTATGCTATAAACACGTCAAATGCTTCTGATATAAGCACAGGTGCAGCATCAGCAAACAATGGTGTCTTGAATTCGCAAGCGCTTACACTTACTGACGGCAGTTTTGATTGGTATATAAACTGCACTGATGGCTCAGGCAATGTTGGATTGTCTGCGACTAGAACAATCAATTATGATACAACTGCTCCTACAATAAGTGCCACAGCAGCAGGCTCAATTACATCTTCAGGAGCAACAATAACTTGGACAACAGATGAAAATGCTAATTCAAGAGTTGATTATGGAAAAAACACATCTCTTGGTTCTACAAGTTCAAATGCTGCTTATACAACAAGCCACAGCATTAGCTTAAGCAGCTTATCAGCATCAACACTATATTATTATAATGTCACAAGCTGTGACCAAGCAGGAAACTGCCAGACAGATGGAGGATATACCTTCACAACTTCTGCACCATACCAACCACCTAGCAGAAGTGGTGGAGGAAGAGCACCAACATTAGGATTTACAGGAAAAAGATACACTATAGGGCAAGAACCTTTCAAAGTGATTCTTTATGCAGGAGATAAAATTACTTTTTTAGTAGATGGTGCACAACACACAGCACAAATTTACAGTTTTGGAGACAGTTATGTGATATTGAGTGTAGCTTCAACAGTAGAAAAGGTTAGAGTTGATTTAAATCAAACAACTAAAATAGATGTAGATAAAGATAGTATATATGATTTAGCAGCCACATTAAATAAAATAAATGGAGGAAAAAGCGCAGATATTACATTCCAATCATTATCAGAAGCAATAACTCCTGCAATACTAGAAGCACCAGCAGAAGTTCCAGCAGAAGAAGTACAACCAGAAGTTGCAGAAGAAAAACAAGAGATGGTTCAAGTTATAACACCTGAAGAAAAGAAAGTGAATTATATATTATTAGTATCTTTAGCAGGAGTAGCATTGATAAGTATTCTGATAATAGTTTCCTATTATAGAAATAGGAAATAATCTTTTTCTTTTTTTTTCTTTTAATTTTCCAAAACCAATAAAAAATCTAAAGATTTTTTAGGGTATTTGGAAATCAAAAATTTCCAAAACTTTTATTAATATTCCTCTATATACTTATCAAAAAAGAATTTATTCTTTAGGTGGTTCAATGGCTTATAAAATAATTCAGAAGAGAGACGAACTTAAAGTAAAAGAAAGTGGTTGGGCTAAAGTTCTTCCTAAAGTTGCAATTAAATTATTTGGAATGAAACCACAGATTTCTGTTTATGAAAAAGATGCTGAAGGAGAATTAACAGAAAAATCTGAGCCTTTACCAAATCTAGAGCAGGTTTTTGTAGTTACAGCAACTAATTTTAATAAATCCTTGACAGCCCAGCGTTTAGATGCTTGGCTAGAAGTAGATATGAGTTATAGTTATGGAACAGCTCCTCTTAAAGAAGTTACAAGGCGTTTGATGCAATATACTAGAGATAACATGGGAAAAGACAGATTGTATCAACTACCTCCTGGTGTTTCTATTGATAGAGAAGCTGCACAAAGAGAAATAGGAGACATGCTGCCTGAAGACTGCAGAAACCTAGATGACTTAGCTAGATTTTATGAAAAAAAGATGCAAAAAGCACAAAAGAGATAAAATTTATAAACTTGTGATTAATTTCATTTTTTTATTAAAGGGGTGAATTAGCCTCAGTTAATTCTTGAGGTTTTTGTGGAGGGATTAAATATGCACAAAAATGCTGATATAGTAAAAGGAAAACCAGCTGCAAGATCATGTTTGTATGGTACAAGGAGAGATAGACATCAAATAGACAAACCAGCAGTTGCTATTGTTTATTCACATAATGAAGTATGTCCAGGGCATTTGCTTCTAGATGAACTTGCAAGATATGTTCAAATAGGAGTTGCAGAAGCAGGTGGACATGCATATAGAATTAATGCTGGCGTAGGTGTTTGTGATGGTATTGCAATGGGTCATGATGGAATGAAGTACAGCTTACCTTCTAGAGAATTAAACAGAGACTGTGTTGTGGATATGGTCTTAGCTCATGATATTTTTGATGGCGTTGTTTATATGGGTGCTTGTGACAAAAATCTTCCAGGCTATTTAATGGCTGCAGCATCTTTAAAACATCTGCCAGGAATGTTTGTAACACCTGGGCCTATGCTTCCAGGATGTGTTGATGGAAAAGGAGCAGATGTTGTTACTTCTTTTACAGCAGACGCTCAATACTCTTTAGGTGAAATGGATCAAGCACAATATGATGATATTATGGAAGAGAGTTGCCCAGGACCTGGCAGCTGCGCAGGATTATTTACAGCAAATTCAATGGCTTGTGTAACAGAAGCATTAGGATTAACTTTGCCTGGAATGGCAACTGCACATGCTGTTGATAATAGAAAATATAGGTTAGCAACAAAAACAGGAAGACATATAATGATAATGATTGAAGAAGGAGTTACTATTGGGGACATTTTAACAGAAGAAGCTTTTTATAATGCATTGACAGTTGATATGGCTATTGGTGCATCAACAAATACAGTATTGCATGTTCCAGCAATCGCAGCAGAAGCAGGATATGAATTTGATTTAGATGCAATAAATGAAATAAGTGCAAAAACACCTAATCTTCTAAGACTTTCTCCAGCGAGTGAACATAGGATGATTGACTTTGATAGGCAAGGAGGAATTCCTGTAGTTATGAGTAGATTAAGGGAATTATTAGATACAAAAGTAAAAACAGTTACAGGAAGTTTAGAAGACAGGCTAAATGCAGTGAGAGACTCAGGATCTACAGAAGTCATTAAGAGTGTTAAAGATTCTTATTCAAGTACAGGAGGAATTGCTGTTTATAGAGGAAATCTAGCTCCAGAAGGTTCTGTTATTAAAGAAAGTGGAGTAGATCCTTCTGTTCCAAAATTATTTGAAGGCACTGCAAGAATATTTGATTGTGAAGAAGATTGTACAGCATATATTAAAGCAAAGAAAGTAAAACCAGGAGATGTATTGATTATAAGGAATGAAGGACCTGCTGGTGGCCCTGGAATGAGAGAAATGTTGTACCCAACATCAGCAATCAAAGGATTAGAGATGGACAAAGAAGTTGCACTATTGACAGACGGCAGATTTTCAGGAGGAACTGCTGGTATTTGTATAGGTCATATTGAACCAGAAGCATATAATGGAGGTCCTTTAGCTTTTGTTGAAGAAGGAGATAAGATAGAGATTGATATGGGAAAGAGAGAAATAAATGTAATGGATCAGAAACAAATGTTAACAAGAGGATTTAAAAGAGTTGAAAAACCAGTAAATACAGAGATATTAAGAAGCTTTAGGAGAAAATTTGCTAGAAGAGTTTAAAGAATAAATTTTCTTTTTTTCTTTTTAATAAAATTTATAAAACAATTTACTTCTTTTTTCTTTTATGGGCTCATAGCTCAGCCTGGTACGAGTTTATTCCTTAAGCTTGTGGGCAACTAGAGCGATGGCCTCTTACGCGTTAAGATCAAAGATCCACTGGGTTTTTGCTTACGCAAAGACAGCCATAGGTCGCGGGTTCGAATCCCGTTGAGCCCATTTTTTTCTGAAAAATTTATAAACAACTTGCTTTGATTTTGTTTTATTATGGATGTTCAACATTACAGAAAAGTAAATGTCGATCCACATAGTCATTTGATGACTTGCGGTGAATTACAGAGATTAGGCGCTAATAGAATAGTTGATACTACTAGAGAAAAATTAGGTCCTGGCGGAATTTTAAGCATAACAAATACTAGAGATAATAGATATGAACGATTTGTTGACAATCTGAAATTAGGTGAAAATTATTTTTGGGTCAATTATGAAAATTTGCTTTATTTTCCTGAAAAAGATATTTGGATTGTAAAAGCGCAGGAAGTTAACACTTTAGCAGGAGAAATTTTAGTTGTAGGAATGGATTATGGAGAACATATCAAAGAAGACAGGACTTTCAAGTATGCATTACATATGGCAAAATATGATGGAATTGAAAGAACAATTACAATTATACCTCATCCTTTTTGGAGAGATGGAGCAATAAAAGAGTTTGATGAATTAATGAAAGAATTTCCAAATGAAAAATTAGAAGAGTTAGTAGATGGTTTTGAAGTTTTTGATGCAAATGGTATTTTTTCTGTTCCTTATTTAATAGAGAGAAATGCTAACTTTAAAGCAGATTTATATTATGATAGAAAAATCAGACCAAGAGGACTTAAGATTGGTGCTGTAAAAGGTTCAGACAATCATTCATTAAGAGGTGTTGGAAAAGGATATATTACTGTGACAATGCCAGTACATCCTGAAGGTGATGAAGTTATTCCAATCTTAAGAAATGAAATTAAAGAAGGTGGAAAGTTAGAAGGAAAGATGACTGATAATTGGGCTGGCGCATTTAGACACGCTTTAGCTGCTTTTGGTTGGTATGGTCCAGGAAGAGCTAAAAGATGGATAAAAGAAAAAATAAAAGCTGCTTAAACCCCATAAAATATTTATCCAAATATTTTTCCAAAGTATCTTACCTACCTAATCAGAATCATTTTTTTGAATAATTTCCTTGAATTTTTTTTATAATTCCAGCCCACTTGCTTTTCTTATTGTACATGGTCTGCATTTTCCACATGGATTCCCCTTCTTAGGTGATCCACAGTACCATGTGTGTTTCATTATATCATAGAAACCTTCTTCTTTTGCTATATATTTCATTTCAAGTTTACTGAGATATATTAATGGGAATCTGAATGGTTTGAACATTTCTAGATTTTTGTTATCCGGTCTATTTTTTATTTTACATTCATGTCCTTTGCCTTCACAATTTGATGCTATTAATCCTGCTATTGCATTTTTGCAGTCGTTTTTCACATCACATATTTCTAGTTCATTTAAGTTGTAGTGTTTTGCGAATTTTGATAATCCTACATACTGCCACCCTATATGCGTTAAACATAATAGGTTATTAAACATTTCATCTATCTCTTCATACTCAGTGAAATCTTTCATATTTCTTATTATTGTTGGTTTTATTAGTTTTTTTGTGCTCGGATATCTCATTGTTATGATCTCTTTTATTTTTTCCATTGCTCTGATTTCAATAACTAATTGTGGCCTCTCACTTTGTATTAAGTAGTACAGTTGTACTTCTCTTCTTTCAATTAGGAGTAAGTATAGTAGTCTGAATGTTGAGTCCCATCCTCCAGTCCATAATAAATGTATTATTTGTTCCATTTCTTCTTGCTCCATTTAACATTTGACAAGTGAGACAATGAATATCCATATATCTTCTTTAGCATTTATAGTTTTTTATTGCAATCAAAATATCTTTCTCGAGATCTTTTCTTCCTTTTCTGAGGGCATATTCTTGTATTTCTTTTGCGAATCTTATTTCGTTTTCTTTTTTAAGCGGCCAGTTCTTTACTTTTTCTCTGGTGAGTGGTTTTGGGAATGTTTTATATTTAGAAAGAACACCCATTAATTCTAATGTTACCATTGTTCTTATACATTTTTCACATCTACAACAATTCTTTAAACCGTCTGGTCTCTCCCAGCAAACCCTTAAATTATCATATGTTTCAGGGTAATGTGCAATCATTCTAGTTTTATTAATTCTTGTCTCATAGGATCTGTAATTCAAGAATTCTAATTTTTCTGTAGATAATAATGAATCAGTAATTGGGTTTGACCCCCAAGCGATAATTGATCGGCTTGAAGCTATATAAAAACGAGAGATTAAATTGCTCAAAGTTAAAGCTACGCTTGCTAATGCAGCCCCATGAGTTATCTCCCAGGAGATTTTTTTGTCTAAGAGATCTCTAATGTTAGTGCTTGTTGAAATGAGTTTTATCTTAAGCTTGTTGGCTAATTTTTCATAACTATTTTTAGCCAGATCATAAGATTTTTTATCATTTAAAGGAATATCAAAACCATGAACAAATAAGCAATGAGAAATTTGATGTCTTATATCCTTTTCATTCTCAGGCAAATGAGAATATAAAGTATAAAATGAATCAACACCTCCTGAAAAAGAACACACAACACCTTTAACATCAATTTTATTTTCACTTTCAAAATCATCACAGATAATATTTACTATTTTAAGATTATCTGGAAACCAAAAATTAAAATAGCCCTGGTATTGCTTTAATCCATATGCTAATTTAGAAGACATTCTCCCTTTTACTTTAATATCTTCTCCTAAGGACATTGCTAAAGGAAGCATAGCAACAACAAATCCATTTGAGTTATCTGATACAAATTTTTCATGATCTTCTGGAAATTTAAACCATAAAGTATCAGACAGAGATTCATCACTCTCAACTTCAATAAAAGACGAAACACAAATTCTTCCATCTTCTTTTTTAATCTTAGGTTTGTGAATTATCATTTTTATTTTAATAACCTATCCTATATTTTTCCCTTAAAATAGTTTTTAATTCTTCAAGGTTTTCTGCAAAATTACAATGGGAGATATCTTCCATCCAAGTATTATAAAAATTTTTACTTTTATTATAACTATTGTCTAATAATATATTAGGGATGCCTAATATTGTTGCAAGAATACTGCCATGCAATCTGTTACTTATAATCAAATCATAGTTTGATAAAAATGACACACCTTCTTTGACATAAAAATCTCTATTTTCAAATTTATGAGTAAATTTTGGAGGAGATTCTATTGTTGGCCAGTCATGTATCTCAACATTGTTTATAAAATCAAGATTTATATTTTCTTTTAATTCTTTGTCTGTTCTATTTATAAACAAAATTCTCTTAATTTCTTTTTTTGGTTGAATCTGTGGAACATCTAAATAAAAAGCCATATCAGGCACTAATAAAATTTTATTGTCCACAAAATATTTTTTTAAGAATTCAAAACTTTTTATATCTCTTGCACAAATTGTTAAATTTTTATGCTCTGAAAAAATTTTTATTGATTTTTCTAAATTTTCTTTATTCTTAAAATAAACGCTTTGAGGTAATATAATTATTTTATTATTTTTGAATGTTTGAATTATTTTTTCTCGAAAAATCTGATGAACAAACCATAAATCTCCAAAATTACCTCCTCCCTGCAATAATATTAAATCTTGTTTATCAACCATTTTTTCGTCAAAAGAGTTATATGGACAACAGTATTTCATATTAAATTTATTATTCTTCAAAAAATCAAATTCTCCTTGAGTGATAATGTGATCTCCTAAATTATCATGATCTGGAACATCTAACAAACAATAATTTGAATTAATCAACCCCCCAAGCTTATTCTCTATTTCTTTTTTAAAATCTTGACAATTCTCCATTTTTTATTTTAAATTTATTTTATAATAAAACTAATTTATTTTTCCCCACCCTTCCTTATTACGTACTATCAAATTATTATTTCTTAAATATTCCCTATTTTTTTCAATTTGTCTTTTTAAATTTCTATTTTTTACCCCTTCAAATTCCGGATGCCACTGATGGAGGAAACTAGTTTTGTAACTTATATCTTTTATTTTCAATCCAAATAATTTAAATCTTTTTATTAAGTCAGTATCCTCGGCCCCCCAAAGTTTATACCATTCATCATATCCTCGTATCTTGTGATAGAAATAAGTTAATGTTAAATTTATACTTAAACTAATACATTCAAGACCAGTGGGTCTTAATTTGCATTTAGACTTAATTTTATTATAATCTCTTATTATATCTGTCTTTTGATTAATATTATTCTTTTGAGAATCAAAGTGATTAGATAATATAATTTGGTGAAGATCTTTCTTAAGTTCTTTAATAGATTCTTTAATATAATTTCTTTCAAAGATCATATCTACATCAGAAGTTAAAATATATTTAGTTTTAGCTCTTTTAATACCAATATTTAAACAATGAGATCTATTCCACAGGGATTTATTATTTACCCTTATATAAATAGCATTATATTTCTCACATAATCCCTTATATTTTGAAATTAATTCTTTCTTGCTATCATAATCAACTAATATTATTTTAATCAAATCTTGATTGTAATTTTGGTTTCTTATGCTTTTTAAAGCATTTATTATTCTGTAATCAAATCTATTTTTTACCCCTATAATTATAGCAATGTCTTCTTTTTTCCTTAAATTATACAATTTCAAAAATGAAGGTAAATAAAATAACCTTAACTTTTTTAATATAGAAGTATTTAAAAATCCACCACTCCAAACATACCTCCAAGGCAGTCTTTTTTCAAATAAAATTGATTTCCACAATGGTGTTTCTTTTTTATTATCTTTTTTCATTTTCTATAAGAAATCTTATGTCCACTCTTGCTGTCTTCCTTAACACCCTTATACTTGATAACCTTGCTGAATTTATTTGTCATAACAATCAACACACTTAAACAATATAAAAATTTATCTCTTAAAGAACCAGCTAAAACAATATCTGCTTAACTTTGTAGCAAATTATGATCCTTCAGATCAATAACTTCCCATTCTCCATTATTTTCTTATCATCAACATAGATTGTTGGATTCTTAAAAACACCATCTAGATGACATGGAGCATCACATCTGCCGCCATAAGCAGTATTATTTCCAAATGCAATGTGAGCAGTTCCTAAAACTTTTTCATCTTCTAAAACATTTCCAGTTATTTGGGCTTTGTCATTAGTTCCAATGCCTAACTCAGCAATATTGAAAACTTTTGAATCATTAAAATTCTCAAGCATTTTTTTTAATTCCAAAGCTTCTTCTCCGCCTTGGATATCAACAACAAATCCTTGTTTAACAATTACTTTGATTGGTTCTTTTAATTTGCCAATGCCTGCCATGCTTGCATCAACAACAAAAACACCCTCTGTTTTTCCTTCAACAGGAGCCATTCCAGCTTCTCCTGCAGGCAGGTTTCCCCAATCTCCTTTTTCATGATATAATCCTTGGTCAGTAAATTTATGCCTTTTGTCCATTTCCATTGTAATATCTGTTCCTGCTTCTGTAACAATTCTTATTTTATTTCCTTCTAATTGTGAATTAATTTTTTCAGTAACTTCAGTAATGTTAAAATAATCAGCACTCAAGGTTCTCTTCATCATATCTTCTGTGATGTTTGGCATAGAAGCAATCCTTGCGCCTTTTTCACAAGCATTTTTTCTTGCTTTTGTATGGCTTAAAGATTTTGCAGTTGCCATTAAAACAACATCAAAATTACACATATCAGCTGCAACATTTTCAGGAGGTTCTTCTCCATTGTATTTTCCAACAGGAATCTCTGTATAACTTGCTTTAGAAGTGATTTTCTTTGCAGCTTCGAAAATAGCATCACCAATCAATCTCTTTTCAGAATCAGTAATAACTAAAACACTTTCATTCTCATTTATTCTCATACAATCTTTTACAATAGTTTCAGCTGCTTTTTCCATATAATATTAGAAGTTAAGGTTGTTTTTAAACGTTATTAAATATCTAATGGTTTATCATCAATTGTGATAGAAGGATTTTTAACAATTTGATCATAATGTACAATTGCATAGATTGTTCCGCCAAACCAATAATTACTTCCAATTCCAAAATGTGCAGTTCCTAATGCTTTTTCATCAATTATAGTTGCTCCTACAATTCTTGCTTTAGGATTAATTCCAATTCCAAATTCACCAATTCTTTTAATACCCCATGGATGTTTTGCTTTTCTATAAGCCCAAACCAAGCTTCCTTCTAGTTTTTGAGCTTCTATCCCTCCTTTGATGTCAACAATCTCATCTTTTTCAACAGTTAATGTTATTGGTGTTTTGATTAATTGAGTTCCTTCTCTGTAAGAACTGCTGCCGTCAATTACAATAGTTCCTTCTGCATGCTTCCATTTAGGTGGTGTAAATACCTCTCCAATAGGAATGTTTCCTCCTTCTCCTTGTTCTGTAAAATTTCCTATGCTTGCAACAGCTTTTTTCCCTTTTTTGTTCATGTAAAAATCAGTTCCTGCTTTTGTTTCAACATGAATAAGATGCCCATTGTCTAGTATTTGTTTAAGTTCTCTTCCTTTTTTCCTGATTTTTTCATAATCAACATCCATTGCGTTTATCAAGAGAGGCAGTTTGTCTGTAGTTAACTGTCCTAAGCTTGTTGTTGAAACAAATCTGTGTCTGTTTTCTCTGATAAAACCTCTAAAACTGTGGCTGATTTCTTTAATACTTCCTAATCTTGCGCTTAATGTCAAGGCAAGACAATTTCCTGGCCTAAAATCATACAAAGCATCAACAACTTCTTGGTCTGCTCTGTCTCCTTTGTATTTAGGATCTTCCTGCAGTATTAATTTAGCAGGAACATTCAGTTCTTTTGCAGCAAGATAATAACTCAAAGCAATTATTGGAGATAATCTTCCTTCTTCATATCCTCTATCTCCTATTATTAATAGCTGTTCATCTCCTTTTATACCTAAACAATTCCTAATAACATGTTTGAAATGAAAAGAATTCTCTTTAGCAGGCTCTAACAAGTTATTTTTCTCTAACCACTGCAAATCATCTTTACTATGCATCCCATTTATCATTAGAGTTAATATCTATTTAAATTTTATGATGTTACCAGTGGTATACAAATTTTATCAATAATCGGTAAATTTATATATCTGAAAATACAAAATTCTCATATGGCAATAAATGAATGGAAGATTTGGCAAAAACTAGGAATAGTTAAAAGACCAAAACCTCATGTTGATGTTGAAGCAGACGTTCAGGCTGTTATAGATTTCTTAAAAGGAGTTAAAGCAGATAAAAAAAAGATTGTAAAATTAGTTAATGAATACATGGAATTAAGAAGTGAAGAAAAAGTTATCAAAAAATTAAAAGCTTCTAAGAAAAAACTGGTTGAAAACATTAAAAAACAAATAATGAAGTATGATGAAATTCTAAAAGCTTATGAATTCCTGCAGTTAGATGCAGATGTTGGCGGAGAAAGAGTTAAAAAAATTGCCCAGTCAATAAGAAGAAAAGCAAAAAATGCAAAAGTTCCTAAGAAATGGATGGAACACACCAAAAAAGACATGAAGTGGACATTTGACTGGTAAATAATTTTTCTAACTTTATAATAGAGCAAAAAGCTTATATACTAATTCTGCAAAGAAGCCATTATGAATTGGCAAGAAATCTATAATGCAGTGTATTCAAATCCTTATCTGCAGGCAGCTGTAATTTTTATAGGTTTTATTATCCTTTCAAAGCTGTTTGTCTTTGTCTCTAAAAATATATTTCTAAAAATAACCAAGCAAACAAAAACAAAAGTAGATGATTTGATTGTACATGCAACAAACAAACCAATATCTTTGTTATTAATATTTATAGGTGCTCATTTAGCAATAATTCCTTTAGGTGTACAAGAGAAAATATTATCTGTAATAAGAAGTACACTTTCTTCATTTATTGTTATTATAGTAGCTCACATGACAATACGAGTCTTTGATATTCTTATTGATGCTTGGGGAAAAGGATGGGCAGAAAAAACAAAAAGCAGAATAGATGACCAGTTAATAGTATTAATTCACAGATTTTCAAAAATAATTTTTGCAATTCTGGCATTTTTGTTTGTCTTAGATTTATGGGGTATTAAAATAGGACCCTTATTAGCTTCATTAGGTATAGCAGGTATTGCAGTTGCATTTGCTTTGCAGAATACCTTAGGAAATATCTTTGGTGGAATCAGCATGATTCTGGATAAAACTGTTAGAGTTGGAGATGTTATCCAAATAGATGACAAAACAATGGGAACAGTTATGGATATTGGTTTGAGAAGTACAAAAATTAGGACTTTTAATAATGAAACAGTCATAATACCAAATGGAGAGTTAGCAAGTTCCAAAGTTGACAATTATGCTCCTCCAGATCCTTCTGCAAGAGTAGTTCTTCCATTTAATGTTGCTTATGGATCTGATGTTGACAAAGTTAAAAAAATTGTTTTAAAAGAAATAGATAAAATCGAAGGCACTATCAAAAGAGATAAAGACAAAAAACCTTTTGTAAGATTTATAGAAATGGCAGATTCCTCATTGAAGTTTAAAGCCTTTTTCTGGATGAAAGATTACATGAAAAGATGGAAAGCAGAGGATGATGCAAATACATTAATCTACAAAGCTTTGAATAGGAACAAGATTTCAATTCCATTCCCTCAGATGGATGTTCACTTGAAGAAGAAGTAAATTTTTTATAATATAGTTATTTAACTTAATAAAATGATAGAAAACTTTGTTGACATAATAATAAAACCAAAAGAGACAACTACAAAGATATTGAAAAAAGATTTGTCATGGGGTAAGATATTTATTATAATTTTAATCTTGGTTGGTTTTAATCTAATTTTTTCATTAATCAACTCATATATAATATTTGGTTCAATTCCTGTTATGATTCTTAATCTTATTATGGGAATACCAAGTTCAATTGTAGTTTTGTTTGTATCATTCTTTTTATTTCATATATCCTCAATTATATTAGGAGGCAAAGGAAAATTCAGAAGATTGTGTTCTGTTCTTTCATTTGTTTATATTATTGGAGTCTTTGGAAGCATTTTAGGATTGATTCAGGTAATTTTTTTGCGTACTGAATTTGCAGCTATAGCTGAAACAAGAAAAATGATGGATTTGTCTAATCCAGTCTATATTACTTTTGGTATTTTAGGCGTACTTCTATCAGCAGTATTGTCTTATTATGCACATTATGCTATTAAGGAAAATTATAATTTTACAAAAGCAAGAGCATTAGTTGCTGCTTATATTCCTTTTGTTTTAGGCATAATGTACACTGCAATTATATTATTTATTTCTTCTAGATTGGTCTTTTAATCTTTTTCTACTTAAAGAAGAGGTAAAAATTATCTAACGTACAATTTCTCCTTTTACTTCACAAATGTTTTTTCCTAATTTTATTGTTACTTTTGAACACATAATATAAGGGAAACTTGAAACATAAAGAACAACT
>JAHWIM010000073.1 GCA_019322535.1 Candidatus Woesearchaeota archaeon | reverse complement strand
TTTCTTGATAATAGCTCTTTTGTTAGTTTATGCTGTCAGTGCTCAGAACCAGGCAGCGAGATCAAAAATTATCAAAGATAACCTTGACCAGATTAATCTAGACCAGCTTCCTGGCACTTTAAGGTTTATTCTTGGAAAACCTAAAGCAAATGTTGAGGTTAATGGAGAAGTTTATGGATTTAAGATTGCTGGAAACAGAATTAAAGATTTTGTTGAAGGTGGAATAGATAAACCTCACTATATTATAAGGCTTTCAGAAGAAACTCTTGATGAGATTATTGCTTCAGACGATGTTATGAATGCAATTGAAGAAGCTTATTTGAATGGAGATATTGTTATAGAACCGCAAAGGATTGGAGCAAAGATTAAATTTTGGTTTTTAGAGAAAATTATGGGTTGGTTTGGAGTTGGAGAAGAAGAGCAACCTTGCGGTAATGGTATTTTAGATTATTCTCTTGGTGAAGAGTGTGATGACGGCAATTTAATAGATGGTGATGGATGCCGTTCTGATTGCTCATTAGAGCAGTGTGGTGATGGTGTTGTAGATAAACCTGCTGAAGAGTGTGATGATGGCAATAATGTTGATGGAGATGGCTGTAATTTTTGTTTGTTACCAGTTTGCGGAGATGGTATTTTAGATTATGCTAATGGTGAAGAATGTGATGATGGAAATGCTGTTGATGGTGATGGCTGTCGTTCTGATTGCTCATTAGAGCAGTGTGGTGATGGTATTGTAGATAAACCTGCTGAACAGTGTGATGATGGAAATAATGTTGTTGGAGATGGCTGTGATATGTGCGTGATTGAACAAGCAGACACAATCCTTGATGGAACTATTACTGTAAACACAAACCAGATGAATCAAGTAATTAAGCTTGTTTTCACTGAGGTTAATAACCCAGCAAATACATTCCAGACAAATATAGTACTGGATGAACAAGGCCAGATAAAGAGTTTTAATGAGGATGTTGGATTTAATATAAATCCATCTGACTCTTATGAGATCATCTATGAATGGGTCAGCGGCAGCAAGATTTTAGTAATAGATTCTGTGGTAGAAGGTGTTGACCTTATTGATCCAACAGATAGTGTAGCACTTGGTGATGGTTCAATAGGCACCCATGCTGGTGTTAATATCACATTCAGTCCAGCTGGTGGAA
The DNA here is from genome assembly GCA_019322535.1 of Candidatus Woesearchaeota archaeon. Lineage (GTDB taxonomy): Archaea > Nanobdellota > Nanobdellia > Woesearchaeales > WJKL01 > JAHWIM01. The sequence continues at coordinate 7,439 of JAHWIM010000073.1, read as the reverse complement.
TCATTTCTGGTCCTGTCATCATAGGCTGAACATATTTTTCTAAAAAAGTTTTTTTTAGTGTTATGCGTGGCATTGGATGCCAAAAAAACTAGAAGTTTTATAAAACAACCAATATTCTGCTTGATTATGGATACATCACAATTAAAAGAAAATCCCTTGATGGCTAATTGTTTTTTCATAAATCAATGGAGTTATGATAGGCACATTCTTGAAGGCATTGTTAAGGCAGAAGAAGTGATTGTTGATGGAAAGACTTGGTATGATCCGCACAGGGCTTATTGTTCAATGGCAAAAGAAAAACCAGAGGATTTTCGTCAAGCTTGCCCTAATTGGGTAAATTGCCCGTATGTTAACGGCGAAGCCAGAGATGTAAAGCCAGGAAATGCTGAGTAATTGAAACTAATTATATTCTAATTCTAAAAAAACTAGAAAATTTTATATAACTTGTTAGGATATGATATTATAATGAAAAAGAAAAATAAGATATACTTTGCTATTGCAGTAATATTATTGGTCATAATTGGAGTTTTCTTGATTGGAAAATATTATGTCAGCTTATTAGCTGAAGAAGTAAGCAAACTTCCAAGCGGCGAAGATGCAATAGAAGCAATGAGTCCTGTGGAAAAGGAATTTCTTCAAAATAATATTTTAAAGATTGGAGAACACATGACCTCAAATGAAGTTGAACAGATTCTAGGTGCAAGATCCAAAATAGGGATAGAAGTTCCATTTGAAAATGGACAAAGAAGGATTGATGATTGGCTGTGTCCAGAGTATGATATCCTGCCAAATGGATTCAATTGTTTGATCAAAGGTTATTTTGTAGATGATAAGATCGTTGCTGTTAAATGGCTTAAATTAGATCATTTCTTTTATGAAATCAAGTGGGAAGGATATTAAACTAAGTTTTTTCTAAAAAGGTTTAATTAGATTTCTTTAAGTGTTATACATAGCATTCTTTGAATGCCTAAACGCCTTGTATCTGGGTGTCTACAAAATGCAAATATTTATATATGTAGACACCTATTATATTATTATGTTTGTAGAAATAAGAAAAAGAGGCAGAAAAAAGAAGTATTATTTGGTTCATTCTTTTAGAGCAGGGGATAAAGTTAAGAGAATTTCCCGCTATCTTGGCTCTGATCTGTCTGAAAGAGAACTAGAAAGATTAAAACCAAGAGCTGAAAAAATAATCTTAGAGCAGGTTAAAGAAAAAAGCATATTTGAATTTGAATTAAGTAAAAGAGAAATTGAAGAATACAAAAAAATTGAGAAACCGCTAAAAGTTGAGCATCTTCAGAGACTAGACTGGCTGAGGTTTACTGAGAACTTTACATATAATACAAACGCTATTGAAGGTTCAACTGTAGCATTAGATGAAGCAAAAGACCTTATAGAACATAAAGAGAAGCCACACGGTGCTGATGAGATAGAGACTTTAGGAGTAGCAAATGCAGTTGAATATATCAGAAAAACAAGATCAAAGCTGAACATTTCCCTCATAAAAAAGCTGCATTTTCTTTGCTTTGAGAAAACAAAGTCATTTGCTGGAAAACTCAGAAATGTTGAAGTTGTTATAAGAGATAGATATGGTAATATAGTGCATCAGGGCGCTCCATATAATAAAGTTCCTAAACTGCTTGAAAAACTTACTAAATGGTATGCAAAGCATAAGATCAAATATCCTCCCTTGCTCTTAGCAGCTTTGGTGCATAATGAATTTGAGAATATACACCCTTTTCAGGATGGAAACGGAAGGGTTGGCAGACTGCTCCTTAACTATGTTTTGCTAAAGCATAGTTATCCTCCAATAAATATTAGGTTTAAAGACAGGCAAAGGTATTACAGGGTTCTCCAGATATTTGAAAAAAAGAATGATATAAAGCCAACTCTTCGATTTTTGATATCGCAGTATAAGAAGCAATATAGATAGGTGTCTACATTTTAACTTTGTAGACACCCAAAGTTCTAGAAAGTTTTAAATAACCTAAGATTAGTTTTCTTTTTTTATTGATGTATCTGAGGTGAAAAAATGAAATGTTCAATATGCGGTGCAGATGCTTGTTATATGGTTGCTGTTGACAGCAGGTTTAGCAGGATAGTCAAGCATGTTGTTGATAAATATGCAGGCAGGTGCAAGAATTGCCAGGACAAAAAAGAATAGCATTATGGCTGATAGCAGCAGTTGCTTTGGGATTGCTTGCTTATTCTTTAGTCAGTATCTTTGTTAATGGATTTAAGATGTATAAGCTCTATCCATTATCACTTGGAGTGATTAATTTAATAGCATTTTATATGTTGAAGAAGGAAAAATGAAAAAAAAGAGATTGCCTAAGTGGCTAGCTTTTATTCTTTTTATTATCTTGATCCCTGTCTTTGTCTCTTTGATGGGCGCAGCAGTAAATTCTGTTGTGAAATTGCTGTTAGGAGTATATGAAACTGCAGTAGTTGTAGGAGAATTAATTGCCTATATTGTTATTGGCTGGTTGGCTGTCAAAGGAATAATGTATTTATGGAATAATTATATATAAAAACTAAAAGGTCTATAAAAAACTCATCCAGAATAGCCATATACCTAAAATAATTAAGAAGAAAGCACTTACCAACTGTTTCTTTTTGAATCTTTGCGCTTGTTTACGGATTTGTTCTGGCCATCCAATTTTTGTGATACCTTTGATTAATGTAGACCAGCCTAGGATAGTTATTGCAACTTCCCAGCTCCAAACCCAGACATTATGCAATATTACAGTAACCAAACCCATAAGCATTGTGATGTAACCAGTAGATATTACAAAAGCTTTATCATCAGTCATCTCTATAGTTTTTCCTAATTGTTTTGTTATTATGAATAACAATCCAAAAATTACAAAGAAACTTCCCCAAAGCCTTGCGAAAAAGATTGAAATTTCCATTATCAACAATTTTATTTTTTAACTATAAAAACATTTTGGTACTAGAAACCTTTAAATAAGTTAAAATTACATTTATTCTTATGAAAAAGATCTGGAAATTGGTTATTTCATTGCTGCTTCCTTTTTTAGCAAGCGCTGTTGGAGGATTTTTCACTTCTTCCTCTGTTTCAACATGGTATGTTGGATTGGTTAAGCCTTCTTTTAACCCTCCTAACTGGGTTTTTGGTCCTGTGTGGACAGTTTTGTATTTATTTATGGGAATTGCCTTGTATCTTGTTTGGACTAAAAAATATGACAAGAAAGCTTTTACAGCATTTGGTGTTCAATTGTCTCTTAATGTGCTTTGGTCATTGTTCTTTTTTGGAATGAAGCTTCCTTTGCTTGCTTTTATAGAGATAATATCTCTTTGGATTGCTATCTTGGTGACAATTATGTATTTCTATAGGATTAAGAAAGCATCAGCTTATCTGCTGGTTCCTTATCTGTTATGGGTAAGTTTTGCTGCAGTGCTTAACTTCTTTATTTTCTATCTGAATATCTAGAAACCTTTAAATAATAGAATTTCCTTAAATATAATATGGAAAAAGACAAAATAAAATTCTATATTGGCTTGATATTAGCTTTAGGCTCAGCTGCTTGGACTTTTTTTGGAGGTTTCCACCCAAGCCATACTGTTGTCCTGATAATAGGATTAGGGTTGATCGCAACATCAAAATATTGATTGTTGAAATAAACCATCGTGAATTTTGGAGAAAGGTTTAATTTTCTTAAGTGTTATACGTGGCATTGAATGCCAAAGAAATTCTTTTTATTCAGGGTTTATTTAGATAATCTGTAACTGATGTTTTCCATACAGACCTGCTTCCTTCATGTATTATTCTTCCCTGAAAACCTGCAGGGTTTTGATCTAAGATCCTTTGCCTGTTCCAGTGCCTTAATGAATTAAAAAAATCTGTATCAAAAAGATAAGTAGCATGGTCTTCCTGGTCAAATTCAACTACTGTTTTTTTTCTAAATACAAATGCCTTGTATGATCCTCCGCTTCCAAGTATCTGTCCGTCAACCACTTCATCAGGTTCAAGCTGTCCAAGAAAAATCTGGCCCCAGTGCCTGTATCTATCAGCTAAGTCATTCTTTTTTCTTTTTTCAGTTTTGACAATATATCCTTCTGCTTGCTGAGGAGCAGGAAGTATCTCTTTTCCATTCATCACTTGTAAAAAAATATCAGCTGCAATTTCTTCTGCAGTGCCGTATAATGGATGCCCGTCAGAATTATAGAAATTGCCGTCATTCAAAAGGCCTAATCTTTCAGTGACTGGAGGGACTGATCCGCTGGCTATAAGCTCTAATGGCTTGTCTTTTCTGCATGTTTTCAAAGAAAAAACACCATTATCTTGATAAAGAAAGACAGGTGAATTTGCTATCCACAGGCTGTAAAATTTATTGCCGATATAACTGCCTTTTCTTACAACTGGTGTTAATGCGTTTGTGTGCAAAGTCTGCTCTAAGAAAGTGATTTGGCCTTTAAAATCAGAAATTCCGTCTAATTTTTCAAGAATAGATATGACTTTTGCATAAAGTCTTTTAAGCTCGCCAAGCTTATCAAGTGAAAAATAATAGTCAGGTGTGTTTACAGTTATTACGCCTCTTTCTTTCAATTCCTCAACAGCGTCATGCAGTTTTAATGCGCTTGATCCATACCTCTCCTTTATCAGCTCATTGTCTGGCCCTTGCAAAACCCATCTATGCTCTTTTACAAGCCGCTCAAGCAATATGGCATTTAGTAGTGTTTCTTTTGGCACAAATCTTCCTTTCTTTGCCAGTTCAATCTTTTCTTTGATTGTTGAATCATCCATGATAAAATACATTTTGAATTTATTTATAAACCTTCGTGAAATTTTTCTAGAAAACTAGAAGGTTTAAATACAACCTTTTATTTTCTGGCAGGCTATGGTAGATAAATTAGAAGTTATTGCACATTGTGATGGAAGGCACGCTGTAATAGAAAATTTGCCAGAGGGATATCTTCCTTTTGCAGCTTTTACTGATCACCATGATGATATCTATGTTGTTGTTCATCATGATGCAAGAAAAATAGCAGGGCCAGCTTCACAAAGGCTTTATAGTGTTCAGCAGGCATTTTTTAAATGGATGGAAAGATATGCTCAAAACAGGCCTTTTAGATCTTCTTATTATGATCTCGCAGGAAAAACCGATCCTATTGTTGAAAGAGCTGAGAGAAAATTTCAGGCTTTAGTGCTTCATCAGGAAAAGACACTTTCTATTGCAGGAGGTTATTCAAAGAGAGAGAATTATGATGTTTTTGTTGGAGTGCAAGGAGAAGTGATGAAACAGGCAGAAGATGTAACATTTGAATGGAGAGAATGGTTTAGAGGAGCAAAACCTGTGCCTAGGCATGAAGATGACTCTTATGTTCTGTCTTTTACTCTTGACGGCAAACCAGGAGAGCTTCGTTATACTGCCAAGCGTAAAGTGGGTTGGTTAGAGTTAGGCCCTGAGTTTCAGCTAGATGATAATATTATGCTTTTGGATATGGTTTCTATATTTCCTTTTGATTTAGTTTTTTCTAGATAGGTTTAAATAACTTAAAATTACTTTTATACATATGGAAAAGCTTTAAAAATTACTGAATCCTCTCTTATTATATGACTTATGACCATAGTTTTGAAGAAAGAGCAAAGGGATATGCCTTATGCCTTGCTGCAGGCGGTGTTGCACGCTACTTAGAAAGTACTAGTCCTCAGGAAAAAGATATGGTGCCTTTAGATTTATGTGTTGATGCAACTTTAGATTATTTAGAATCTGCTTTGAGGGCACCTGAGATTGTCAATAACAGGGATTATAAAGGAACAAATGTAGGGCGTGATCTGACCAATTCCCTTTGTTTAATGGAGATCAATCCAGAGTTTGCAGGACTTGGACCAGAGGATTTTGTTGCTGAAGTTAGCAAGTATATAGATGCTTTAAGAGCACTGAGACAAGGTAAAGAAGTTCCTGAAAAAAGAAAACTTGCTTCTTTATGTGGAGCTATAGCTAGATATACTTTTTCAAGATTAAAACCAGGCAGCAGGTCTCGAATACCTCATGTTTAAATAAATTTTTTCTAAGCGTTAGTGCGGCATTCTTTGAATGCCAAAAAAATAGAATGTTTATAAATTACTTATCTTGTTTTGTTTTACATGATACTTACAAATATAATATTGGGAGAGGGAGAAGTTTTTGTTGATGGAGAGCCCACTCAACTACGTCAAGAATTTGATTCTGAAAAAAGAACATTTACTGAAATATTTGAAACTGTTGATTCTCATCTTGAAATAAGCAGAACACTCTATGGTGATTTAAGAGAAGGGATCATTGGAGAAGGACATCATCATGTTTCAAAGGATCTAATGGAATACTGCCTTGCAGTAGACAGATTCAATATTGAACAAACCCATGCTTACATTGGGAAGACTGAGTTAAGAACTGGACAAAAAGTCATCTATTTCAGAAGAGGAGAAGGTGTTGCAGGTGTTGTTAAAGTTTTAGATTGATTTCTAGAAAGTTTTAAATAAGTTAAAAAATTAATTCTTTTTATGAAAATAAAGCCAGTGTTTTATACGATGATTTCAATATTTGTTGTGCTGGTTCTGTTTATATTTTTCAGTCCTGATGATTTGAAAAGGCCTTTATTTCCTATTGCAGGTATTTTTGCTTTGGTGTTCTTTATCTTAGGCATTGTTTTGATAGTTCTGGCTGCCAGGATGAAGAAATCCAGGCTTAAGATATATTTATTGCTGACAGGAATCTCTGCAGCAGGCATCCCTGCTTGTGTTATTTTGCATAATCTTGTCTATGCCCTGTTTATGGTTATGTTTGGAGAAGGATTCTGGGGAGAGGCAGGAGATGAGCCTGTGTTTTTCATCATTGGAGTGCTTGTCTTTCCAATATTGTTCATAGTTGGAGCAGTTAGAAGTTTGATATTGTTCAAGAAGAAAAAATAAAAAACTTCTTTGAAAACCAGCGCAAGTGATAAAACTACCAGGATTGTTTTTTCTTGCACTCATTGCATAAAAGAGTGCGATAGAACTCAGTGTTCATCTTGAATTCACCGCATCTTCTGCATTTTTTCTTATAGTTTATCATTTTTAGCACTTCCAGGATAATTATCCAGCAGAAAAACACATCTTAAAACAAAGAATATTGTAAATCCAAAAAATAGATTGTCCTTAACTATAATAAGTGAAGGGGCTTTATAAAGGTTAGTGAAAAAATACATCTGCATCTTTCTTGCGGGTAAAGAAAAGATTATGAAATGCAAATTATAGAATATAAATACCTTTATATAGTCTGCAGCCTTTATGCTCAGTATGGAAAAAGCAGACATCAACTTCCCAAAATTGACGAAAAATGAGCAGTCTGTGCTTAAGAAAATAATAGAGCATGCCAAAATACCTGATTTAGAGATTGCTAAAGAGATGGGGCTTTCTCAGCAGGCAATCTTTAAGATTAGGCACAAATTGGAAG
>JAHWIM010000072.1 GCA_019322535.1 Candidatus Woesearchaeota archaeon | reverse complement strand
AATAGAGAATACAGGAATAAGATGGAAAGATGAATGGAAAAAACCTCTTTATCAGATAATTGTTGCAAGGAAAACCAGAAAAAGATAATTCTTAATATTAATTAAAAATATAATCCATTGATTCTTTTAAAAGTTGTTTTGATTCTATAGGTAAAGAATATTTACTATCTTCTACATATAATTTTCCTATTCCTGCTATTGTAACAAATTGATTAACACCATTAATAACTTTTTTGTCATTAGCTAACTTATCTTCAACTACTGCTCTATCAACTTCAGGTGGAACTTTAGCACGCATTCCTAGGCCATCTACTAAGAGTTTTTCTGCTCTATCAAATTCTTCACGAGATAATCCTCTTAATTCACGAGATATATATAATGCAGAAAGTAAACCAAGAGCAACTGCTTCTCCATGATATAATGAGTAACCAGAAGCTTGTTCTACTGCATGTCCAATAGTGTGTCCGAAATTTAAAGAATGCCTATAGTTTTGATCATTAGGATCTCTTCTAACTACACTTCCTTTTATTTGTACATTTTTCAAAGCAATTTCTTCTAATAAACCTACACTTCCTGGTGAGATTCTTCCTATATTCCTTTCTAACATAGCAAAATAATTTTTATCTAAGATTAGTCCATGTTTTACAGATTCAACTAATCCAGATCTGAAGTTTCTAGGGTCTAATGTAATTAAAGACATAATATCTGCTGCAACAAAATGAGGCTGATATACATCACCAGCAACATTTTTAGAAACAAGACCATCTATAGCAACTTTTCCACCAACAGAAGAATCTGCTTGAGATAATGTTGTGGTAGGCACTTGAATATAAATCATTTTTCCTCTTTTATAAGTCAGTGCTACAAATCCTCCTAAATCACCTATAACTCCTCCACCTAAGCAGACTAGAACATCTCTTTTTTCGAATTTGTTTGAGTCTAAAAAATCTAAAACCTGTCCATAAGTTACAACATTCTTTTTTGATTCAACACCTTTATTTTCATCTGGTTCTATTGTAAAAGTTGGTGTTTCTCTTTTAGGATCTAACCTGTCTAGATGTCCTGCATCAACGACATTTTGATCTGTTAAAATAGCCTGCCTTCTAGGAGATATGTTTTGTCTAACATATTCTAGAACTCTTGGCAATAAATCATGATCAATATGGACATCATATTTTCTTTCAGGAGTAATTATAGTATGATCTTTCATTGTTTTGGGAAAAAAAGTAAGTGATTTTTAAAGGTTGTGAAAACTATTAAATAGATATCTAGCCCAGTTAAATTTATATATTATTATATTCAGATTAGACATATGGCTGATCACACAGAAGGATTGCATCATTTTCATGTAAGAAAAAGAATTCATAAAAAGCATGAGAAATATCCTCATCCTGATAAATTCAAGAGATTTATGGACAAGGCAATTTATGCTGGTGGAGTTATTGGTCCAATAATGACTATTCCTCAACTGACAAAGATATGGATTGATAAGAATGCTTCTGGAGTTTCTGCAATTTCTTGGTTTACTTATTTAATTACAGCAGTTTTTTGGGTTATATATGGAATACAGCATAAAGAAAAACCAATAATTTATACATATGGTGTTTGGATTATTTTAGATGCATTTATAGTGATAGGAACTATTATGTATGGTTGAATTAAATAAAAAATCCAGAAATAAATTCCATAATGCTTATCTTCAAATTCTTGAAAAAGCCTACTCCATCAACATCAATAAGGTCATTTTCATAAGCAGTTAGTAAGTCCATTTCTCCTGACAAAAGTTTTTCAACAGTTTCTTCATCTGTTGTTATTAGAAGAGTTGGTTCTGGATATTCATCATACCCCATTGCATAGACAAAAGCATATCTTGTTAAAGCATGCATTTCAATTTCTCCTGCATAAATGTTGATATTTTCTTCTTCTAATAAGGATTTTACAAAATCAGGAGCAGATTCTAATCCTTTATTTACATTTTCAACTTTACTTTTTAAATCCTCTAATTCTTCTGTATCTTGTTCAGGTTCTTTTAATTGTTCAGATTTTTTTCTTTCCCATTCTTCTTCCATCTGCTTCATTTTTTCAGGATCTAAGTCAATTGTTTCATTCATGCATGTAGGATCTGGATAACAATGCAAAACTTTGCTTACACAATCTCCAAATCTGTTGCAAACAGCTGTAGTACGAGGTCTAGAATGAGGAGGACATCCTCTTGAACCACAAGGTAATGGGCCGCCAGTAATTTTAGGACAGTCTGCATCAGAACCGCATCCGCATTTTTGGCAGTTAATACATTTTGGTGTAATAGGAGGACAGTCTTTATCACTATCACAAACTTCTAGTTTTGCTTTATCACCATCTCCACATTCTCCAATATCTTCTTGGTTTGGAAGCCTGATCATCTTAGCAACATTGTTTTGTATTCTTGTATTGATTCTTCCTAATGCAATTACTTCTCTATGAATTACAAAACCGCTTTTAGAATCTTTAACAATCATTCCAACCCATTTATGTTTGTCTTTGTCAATAGGTGTTGTTTCTGTATCAGCTTGCCCATAATCCATTTGGAAACCTATTATTGTATGATCATCTAAATCAACAAATTCTGTTATTAATTGACCTTCTTCCCATACTTCTCCTGTTACTTCAAATCCAGAATATGTTACTTCAACATTAACATTATCTCCTGCATAAGCAATAGAAGCCATTATGATGATTAATAAAATTAATAGGTATTTTTTCATATATTATTGGATGAAATAAGAATATTTAAACCTTTCCTTCAAAAAGTACAATCTTTATAAAATACTTTTATTTTGAGGTTTCTATGACATATTATTCAGGAACTTCAAAATTAAAATATGATTGGAGAGCGCGGTCTAAATCAGATTGGAAAATTCATTGTTATGATGGAGAACAAGGACTTGTTTCAGCTATGGCATTTGCAAGGAAAAGAGCGAAACAAGATAACAGCACTCCTTTGGTTATTGAAATAACTAATGATGGAGATTTTAATATTAAGAGTGAAGGTTATCCTACACTGACAGGAAGATTAACACCTGAAAATCATAAAGTTCATGTTGTTGATTAGTTTTCTATTTAATACAAACCAACCACTATTTTTCCCTAAGTTTTTTAAATATTCTATTATTATTTAAAACATGAATGAATTAGAAAGTATATTTAGTTCAGCTTCTGAAAGAGCGAATGAAGAAATTCAAACTATTGATTTAGATGTAATTAATAATCTTCGAGTTAAAATAACAAAGATTGAAGGAGATCAAGTATTTACAGAAGGCATTAGTAAAACACATGAGGACCTGTTAGGCAGCCATACTGTTGTTACTTATCCTCCGCTTGATGCTTTAAGAGAGATTGACCCCTCTTATTATGGAGATTTTTTTAGGGGAATAAAGTTAGGAGGAGAAATTGACTTATACATTCATATTCCATTTTGTGATTATTCGTGTACTTTTTGTGGATACACAACATTAAATACACGCACAGGTGGAAGCACAATATCAAAATATATAGATGCTTTGAAAAAAGAAGTGCGGACCTGGAGTACAAAATTTAGAGATGGTAAATCAAAAGTGCGTTCATTGTACATCGGAGGAGGCACACCTTTTGTGTTATCTCCTGATACATTAGAAGATTTGCTTCTGTTCGTTAAACAAGAACTACCATTCACAGAATCTCCATCAATTTGTATAGAAACTTCTCCAAAAATGATGAAAGCTGAAGATAATAAAGAAAAATTAGATATGCTTGTCAATAACGGTTTAACACGTATCAGCATAGGTATTCAGACGTTTGATTATGAAACTTTAAGGAGGATTGGTAGACATTTCCGAGGACATACGATAGATGATGAAGAAAATGCAGCCAGAACACTAATGAATTTTGCTCCTCATGTTAATGTTGATATGATGCAGGATTTGCCTGTTTATACAACGCCTAACCTAGAAAGGCTAAAATTTGATTTATTAAAGATAGCTGAACTAAAACCTCATCATGTTACATGGTATAACATGAGACTTCGTCCTGAGAGAAGGAAAGACTATAATGTTGCTGAAGAGAGAGAAAGTCTGCTTGCACGCCTTATAATATGGAACTTCATGGAAGAAATAGGTTATACAATTCTAGAAGCAGATCGCTTTGGTCTTAATGAAAACTTTGAAGACAGTTTTAGAAAAACTAGAGGCTCAGTTCAAACAAGCTTATTAGGATTAGGTGTTTCATCATATTCCCATATTGGAGATATTTTCTTCCAAAATTCCCGTATGATTGGAGAATCATCAAGAGAAAATTCATCAGCTGCTATTGCAGAATACCTGAAAGCAGTTGAAGAAAATGGTTATGCTTTTAAGCACGCATTTGATCTTACACCTGAGGAAATTCTAGCAGGAAGGTTTGCATTAGGTCTTAAGAAAGGTTTTGACGTAGATAAATTAGTCACAGATTTTTGTTTCACTCCAACTGCTGACGTATATTATACCTACACAAATCCTTTAGTACCTCAATTAGTTGAGAATGGGCTTGTAGAAGTCGAAGGCTCTAATGTAAGAATTACTAGAAAAGGCAGATTATGGGAAAATGAAATATGTTCTTTGTACTATACGCCGCGTGTAGTTAAATTAGCAGCAGAGCGTAGAGGAGAACTTACTCCTGCGCAATTACGTGTTTGGAGATGGTATGAAGGGCAGATAGCAGCCAAAAAAACGATGTCAGAGCAGAAAAACATAATAAACTGGTAGTTTCTGAATTAGCTTGGGAGCAAATTGAATATAATGGTGTTTTTAGGAACCTTTATATATTTCTAATTTTTCTCTTTTGTTATGAAACAAAAGATTGATTCAGGAGCAGAAGCAACGATTTTTCTAGAAGGCACTAAAATAATTAAAGATAGATTAAAGAAAGAATACAGGCATCCTGAGATTGATGAGAAGCTTCGTAAATCTAGAACAAGAAGAGAAGCAAAAGTTTTGGATAAGTTAAAAGCAATTGATTTTCCTGCTCCTACTTTGCATGACATGTGTGATAAAGCAATGCAGTTAAGAATGGATATGATTCAAGGCAATAAGATAAGAGATATTTTGTATCAAAATCCTGTTGCTTTAAGCGAAGAGATGGGAAAGAAAATAGGCATATTGCATAAGAATGATATAATTCATGGAGATTTGACAACTTCAAATATGATATTAGAGAAAGAGATTAAGTTTATTGATTTTGGTCTTTCATTTTTTTCAAACAAAGTTGAAGACAAAGCTGTTGATCTGCATTTATTGAGACAGGCATTAGAGTCAAAACATTATGAGATATGGGAAAAATGTTTTGAAGCAGCATTAAAAGGCTATAAAGAAACAAATCCTGATTCTAACTTAGTTCTAAATAGATTAGAGAAAGTTGAAAATAGAGGAAGGAATAAAGCTAAGTTTTAAGAACTTTTTTAGAATCTTATGAAAAAGAGAAAGTTTGTTGAAATTAAATAAGCTAACTAGGATTTAGTTCTTCTTTTTAGAATAAATAAAGTAATTCCTGATATAACTAATAATGCAATTATGGCTCCTAATCTGTTAAATTCAGGCACTTCTGGTTCTGGTGGTTCAGGTGGGTCCTCAAAATCAGTAGGGTTAAGGACTATTTGCCAACGAGTCATATACATAGGCGCACCCCCTCCTACCTTAGCAAGTTCAAGATCTTCCTCAAAACACGACCAATCCACACAATCAATATCTATAGGTATAGATGTCAATTCATACTCATTACCATCTACTGTGATTATTATAGTAGATACTTCAATTTCAGGTAATGTTGGTGGTTCTCCACCATAATCAACTTTTGGCTTTAAAACTCCTTCAACAAGCTCAACAGCTGTTGTAGAAGGATCTCCTGTTACAGGATCTGACGTGTCAAATTCAGTTGCTACTAATTCAATATTAATATGCCCACTAGGATCAGGTTCTCCTACTTGATTTCCTTCTATACCTCCTTTTTCTGCTTTAACATTAGGGTCACCATCACCATCTGTATCTATATTCATTTCAAGGTCAACGAGGACAGGGTCAGCAACCACTGCAGATGCTAATAGAATTGTGAACATTAAAATTAAAACAATTTGTTTCATTAAATTTACCTATTTTTTAGAGTCTTTAAATATTTTACTTAAAATTTAGTTTGCTCCCACAGCGTTTCAAAGAATTTAATGAATGATTCTGTAACTTCTTTATTTTTTATTGTTATTATCATTGGTTCTTTCTTCTGAATCAGCAACAAAGTAGTATCACCTTGAGGATAAATCTCAACTGGAAACTCTCTTTTGAAAGGAAGCATCTTAAATTTAAGATCTTTGCTGTATAACTCATCCAAATTGAATTTCTTTACTACTTCTTCTGCACCTTCTTGGAAAAGAATTTTGCTTTTTATTCCTTTTTCTATTCTTTTCTTATGCAGTCCTTCAAAATATTCTGCAAATCTTTCTTGATTTTCACCAGCACCAAATCCTGCTCCAAAGACATTATAGCTTTGTCCTGGCTTGAGTTTATTAAACAATGAATTCCAAGCATCTTCAAATGCTTTGAATCCGTGGCTTACTACTGTATCTTGCTCCCATAATGCATCAAAATAAGTTTTGAAGTTTT
>JAHWIM010000071.1 GCA_019322535.1 Candidatus Woesearchaeota archaeon | reverse complement strand
GTACTGCCGATGAAGAAACTGGAATGTCTGGTTCTCTTATATTAAATGAGAAGGGATATACAAATGAAGCAGAATTGTTAATTATAGCTGAACCAACTAATTTAAACATAGGAATTGCTGAAAAAGGACTTTTATGGGCTATTTTGAAAGTTTATGGCAAATCTGCACACGGTTCTATGCCAAGTGAAGGGAAAAATGCCATAGAAGCTGTTTTAGATGTCATTCCACAGCTCTATAAATGCTTAGAACCAAAACAAAATAAAGTTCTAGGACATTCAACACTAAATATTGGAAAGATTAGTGGAGGGACAAAAATCAATATTGTCCCTGATTATGTAGAGCTAGAAGTCGATTATAGACTAATTCCTGAACAAGACCATGAAATTGTGATTAACAAATTGAATAATATTAAATCAGAATCGTGTAAAGTAGAAGTGGAAATAATAAAGAGACATCCGTCTCTACAAAGTGATTTAAATCATCAATTTATCCAAAATTTAAAAAAAATTAGTAAAATGAAATGTATTGGATTGTCATATGCTACAGATGCCGTGAATTTTGTAGATCAACATAATCCCATTCCTTTTGTTATATTTGGTCCAGGAAATCCAAATATTGTTCACAAAATAGATGAGTGGATAAGTTTAGAACAGGTGTTTCAAGCAACTGAATTTATAACTAAAACATTGTTAAAGACTTATACACTTTAAGCATTTTTATAACTTGATTATAAACTGTTCAATTCGGTTCATAGCTTCCTTCAGCTTTTCTATTTCAGTAGCATATGATATTCTTATCATGTTATCTGAAAATGATCCGAAAATGTTTCCTGGTATGATTGCTACTGCTTTTTCTTTCATAATTCGCTCTGAAAACTCAGCTCCTGTTATATTAAATTTTTCAGTGGAGGGCATCATATAAAAAGCTCCGGGAGGTTTGATCAATTCAAAACCAATATCTTTTAATCTACTATATACTAAATTACGTCTTTTATCAAAGCTCTGCCAAATTTTCTCAAAAAAGCCAA
Organism: Candidatus Woesearchaeota archaeon; assembly: GCA_019322535.1. Taxonomy (GTDB): domain Archaea; phylum Nanobdellota; class Nanobdellia; order Woesearchaeales; family WJKL01; genus JAHWIM01. Next base: position 1,247 of record JAHWIM010000071.1, on the reverse strand, counting down.
TATCCATTTTCAATGCTTCAATAAAACCATATTGTGCGGCATGATTAGTTCCTGCAACCGTATATTGATGAAATTTTTCCATTAAATCAATGATAGTTTTTGAAGCAACAACATATCCAATTCTAAAGCCAGTGGCAGAAAATAATTTTGACATAGCATTAACGGTAACAGTTCTTTCAAACATGCCATTTAGAGAAGCAGGGCTTACATGTTTAAAACTATCATAAATGTAATTCTCATATACTTCATCTGTTATTAAATATAAATCATTTTCAATAATAATATCGACAAGTTCTTTCAATTCTGTTGGAGTTAAAGCATGACCAGTAGGATTATTTGGAGAATTAATCAACATTGCTTTAGTCTTAGGTGTGATTGTCTTTCTTATTCCTTCAATATTAGGACTAAAATCTTTGTTTCTTTTAACTTCTATTACTTTAACACCAAAAAATAATGCACAATAAAAGTAAGATACAAAATTTGGGGAAGAAATAATCAGTTCGTCTCCAGGATTAAAAAGTGCTGCAAATGCTAATGTAACTGCTTGACTAGCTCCATTAGTAACAATAATATTATCTTTCCAATTTGTATTTATACTATTTTTTTTTCGCACCTTTTCTTCTAATAATTCCAATAATTCTGGAACGCCTCTTGTAGGTGCATACATAGTTATTTTTTTTTTCAAGGCGTCAATATTTCCTTGTATTGCTGGTTCTGGAGTGGAAAAATCAGGTTGTCCAATACCTAAACTAATTACATCTGAACGCCCTAAAGCAAGATCAAATAATTCTCTAATAGCCGATTTCGGAGCTTTAGATACAATATGAGAAGTTTCTTTCATAATACTTTCTCTTAATCTGAATATATTAAAAAAACTGCTTGTTAATATACTGATACAAAAATGAGTTTTCCGAGGTTATTAAAATTTTTTAAAGATTAACCCCATGATTGCCTAAAATTTCCTGCACTAAAAGTGAAAAAGCTTCTTCAATATTTTCTCCAAGTTTTGCACTTGTTTCTATAAAATGGCTAGCTTTGATTTTTGATGCCACATCCTTTCCTTTTTCAGCAGGAATTACTCTTTGATCTTTTAAATCACTTTTGTTGCCTATTAAGATAAACACTCCTTTCTTTTTTACATATTTTTTAAAGTCTCGAAGCCACCTAGTATTAATATTATCTAATGTATTATATCGCGTTACATCATAAACAAGCAGGGCACCTTGACACCCCTGAAAGTACATACT
>JAHWIM010000070.1 GCA_019322535.1 Candidatus Woesearchaeota archaeon | reverse complement strand
TTTCTGTCTTGTAGAATATAGGTTTAGCTTATTCTCCTTCGAATTCAACCAGATTAAATACATTATATCCAGCTTGTTCAAGCTTCTTTTTGCCACCTAAATCAGGTAAATCTATGATAAAAGAACATTCAACTACATTTCCATTCAACTTTTTTATCAAATTTGCAGCAGCTAATGCTGTCCCGCCTGTTGCAATCAAATCATCAACAAGCAAAACATTACTTCCAGGAGGAATAGCATCTTTGTGAACCTCTATTTTATCTGTGCTATATTCTGTTTTATACTCTTCAGAAACTGTTTCTGCTGGAAGTTTTCCTGGCTTTCTTATTGGAACAAATCCAACTCCTAATCTGTGTGCTAAAACAGCTCCTGTTATAAAACCCCTACTTTCAACTCCAACAATAACATCAACATTCATGTCTTTATATCTTTTAACCAATAACTCAATCATATGATTATATCCTTCTTTATCTTTCAATAATGTTGTAATATCTCTGAACATTACACCTTGCTTAGGCCAATGAGGAATGGTTCTTATTTTTGATTTAACTAATTCTGGCATTTTATTTCACCCTCATACAAGCTTCAAAATTAATTTTTGGATCATCTGGATCAAAGACATCTATAACTTTATATTTTCCTTTTGTCCAAACTTTCCCCCCCTCTAAAAAATGAATAACTTCAAGCATCTTAATGCTGGCAATTGGTCTTGATAATTTTTGATTTCCTTCTGTTTTGCATAAAGGCATTTCTCCTTTTTTCCAATGATCATCATCACTTAACCAATACAATCTCTGTCCTTTTTTCAAAAAATTATAAATTTCTCCTTTTTTCAAATCTTTAGGAATACACTCTTCTTCTTTCCTATTTCCTTTCTCAAACTCAGAATAATCTCTTAATGCTAAGTCTGGATTAAAATCAACTTGTATTCCCATTTATTTCACCCCAGGTATAACTCCAACTAACAAATTAGTAACTTTCTCAACATTTGCTTTAAATATTTCAAGCACAGCTTCCCATGTAACTGGTTCTTCGTCCTCTTTCCAGCAGTCATAATCAGTGCTCATAGCAACAGCTGCATAAGGAATCTTAGATTCATTTGCTAAAGCAGCTTCAGGAGCTATTGACATATTTATAACATCAGCACCCCATGTTCTAAACATTTTACTTTCAGCTTTAGTGCTAAAACGAGGACCTTCAATTGTAACAACTGTTCCTTTTTCATGGCAGAATATCTTAAGCTCTTTGCATTTCTTAATCATTAATCCTCTCAAATTTTTATCAAAAGGTTCTGCCATAGGAGTATGTTCTGGTTTATTAGGCTTGAACTTTTCATAGAAGGTTATATTTCTGTGCCTTGTGAAATCAATAAATTGATCTAATATCACTAAATGTCCTCTACCTATTTCCTCTCTTAAACTTCCAACAGCAGTTGTAGCTAATATATGAGTACAGCTCTGTTCTTTCAAAGCATGAATATTTGCCCTAAAATTAACTTTTGTGGGGGGGATTGTATGTTCTCTTCCGTGTCTTGCAATTAGTACAACATCAACCCCTTTAATCTTCCCAACTTTCAAAGAACTTGAAGGCTTTCCGTAAGGAGTTTCAACTTCCATGGCTTTAGCTTCTTCTAGAATATCTGGATTATCTAATCCACTTCCACCAATAATTCCAATTTTTACCATATTGCCACTAAATGATTAGAAATATGGGGATATTTAAAAAATTTACTTATGAATAAGTTTTATAAACTTCTTTATTATTTGATATCTTATGACATTATATTTTATAGGTATTGGATTAAATGATGAAAAAGATATTACTGTAAAAGGTCTTTCAATTGTTAAGAAATGTGATTTTGTTTATTTAGAAAGCTATACATCTATTCTGCAAATTTCAATTTCTAAGCTGGAAGAATATTATGGTAAGAAGATAATTTTAGCAAATAGGGAATTGGTGGAGAAAAAAGCAGAAGAGACTATTTTGAAAAATGCTAAAGATAAAGAAGTTGCTTTTTTAGTTATTGGAGATCCGATGTGTGCAACAACTCACACTGATTTATTATTGAGAGCAAAGAAAGCAGGGATAAAAACATCTGTTGTTCATAATACTTCTATAATTAATGCAATTGGAATTACTGGTTTAGAAGTTTACAAGTTTGGCAAAGTAACTTCAATACCTTTTGAGAATTCAAATGTTAAAGCTCCTTATGAAGTTTTGGAGAGAAATTTGAAGAATGATTTGCATACTTTGTTTTTGCTTGATTTAAATCCTGAAGAGAGCAGGTTTTTGACTATTAAAGAAGCTACTGAATATTTGATTAAGCAAGGAATGCCAGAAGAACATCTTTGTGTTGGTTGTGCAAGAATTGGAGCAGAGGATTTTTTTATTAAAAAAGGAAAGGCTTCTGAAATAAAGGAAATTGATTTTGGAAAGCCTCCTTATTGCTTGGTTGTTCCTGCAAAACTTCATTTTATAGAAGAAGAGGCTCTTGGTAGATTTTGAAAATGTTTTCAGAAACACATCGTTTTATAATAAAGCACGCATTGCAGTTTAGAAGAAAACATTTTAATAAATATGAAAAACTGATAGAAGATGCTTGCATAAAAGAAGATTATCCAAATATTTCTCTAGACCCAAAAGACATTAGTCTTTTTGGAACAGACCATTTCTATAATCCACATTCAAAAACAGGTAATTCGAGATTTTTCTTAGATGCAAAAACAAAGGGCATTTATTTGTTTGAAAAAGCATTTGATTTGTATAAAGATAAAAAGATTAAAGAAGCATTTTATACTCTTGGAAGGAGCACTCATTACTTAATGGATATTGCTTCTCCTTCTCATACTAAATTATTGTTTCATTTAACAGAAGATGATTTTGAAAAATATGTTGATCAGAACATTCATAAGTTTGAATTTCAGATAAGATCTAAGATTATTCCTCCTTTAAAACCAGAGGATTGTTTTGAAAAGCTTGCAAGAAAAAGCCACAGTGTCGAATATAAAAAACAGAATTACATTGTTGGCTTATTTTGGGATTTGTTTATATACAGGAAACAAGCTGATCCAGAGAGGAAATTGAACAGGATTTCCAAGAAACTAATTAAAGAAAGCATTATTTTTACAATAGCTTTACTTAATGCTTTTAATAGAAAAATAATGAGATATAACCGCATACAGAGAGGGAAAAGATTTGTTGGAAAATTAAAGAAAAAGCTTAATAAATAAAGTTCTTTTTTTATTTTGATACAGCCCTATGGTGTAGTGGCCAAGCATAACAGGTTCTGGAAGTTTTCTGGAGAAACCTGTTGACCTCGGTTCAAATCCGAGTAGGGCTATAGTTAACTTTTTATATCTTAAAAATATCTTTTTAATAGAGGGGGTTTATGTGAAAATTACTAATAAACAAAAGTTTATCTTATATACATTAGGTAAATGGTATGCTGAAGCAAATAATAAGTTAAAGGGAAAACCTTTTCATGTCATGATTTCTAAATCTGTTTTTATTGATGTTGCTAAAAAAGCAAAGATGGTTAAGAAAAAGGAAAGGGCATTGTATAAGAATTTAGAATTTCTTGAGAAAAAGAAATTGATTTCTTATGTTAATAAAAATCTGTCTTTGACTGCTAAAGGAAAGAAATTGTTTGATAAACTGAATGAGGAATTAAGCCCATATCTTAATGTTACAGAAACTCTGAAAAAACAGAATCCCTTGAGCTATAGTAGAAAAGCTCAGACTGTTTTCAGAAAGTAGAAACATTTAAAAACATTTTAACTAACTATTTCTTTTACAGCCCCGTTGTGTAGTGGCCAATCATCTCGGATTTTGGTGATGGTTTTCCATCGAAAACGTCCGAGGACCTCGGTTCGAATAGGAGCAGAGAGATTTGCTTCGCGAAAGTCCGGGCGGGGCTATCGATAATTTTATATATCACTAAAATCTGGTATTTATTATGATAAAGAAGGGTTTTATTGGAATATGTATATTATTGTTAGTTATTTCTATTGTTAGTGCAGCTGATTTAAGTGAATTTCCAAAGATGTTTGTAAGGGCTGGAAAAGCTGATGTTGTTGTTATTGTTGGAAAATCTGCACAAGCAGAAGATGTTGTTGGAGCTATAGATATAGTTACTATGCTTCAATATAAAACAGGACAGAATAGACAAATTGATGTTGCAAGACTGGATAGTGAAGTAGAGGATTTATATGAGCAGAATAGTATTGTTATTGGAGGTCCTTGTGCTAATGCTGCTTCTGCAAGGCTGCTTGGTTTTCCAGAGAATTGTCTAGGAGATTTTGAGGTTGGAAGTGCAATTATAAAATTATTTGAGTTTCCAAATAACAGGAAGAGTATCTTAGTAGCTGGGCTGACTGCTATAGATACAAGAAGAGCAACAACTGTTCTTGCAAATTATGAAGAGCATAATTTAACTGGAAAAGAGATGAAGATTGCTGGAGTTCGTTTTTCTGATATCCAGATTGGTTAGAGTTGCTCAGCAATAAAGATATTGTGTTTTGTTCTTGTAATTTTTATTGTTATTTTTTCTCCTATATCAGCTGTGCAGTTCGGGATTGAGATTATTCTATCTCTTTCAACTGCTAATTTTTCATTTTTTAGTCTTCCTAGCAGCAGGATTTTTGTTTTAAGAACTTCTCCTTTTTTGAAAGGTTTTGGCAATGGTTTAGTTGGTCTTATATTAAAATCTGCTCCTGTTAGAATAAGCTTTGTGTTATATTCTTCTTCTAGTTTTTTTAAATCTTTTTCAAATTTTTCAAAAGGTTTTTGTTTTACTGGGTTTCTTCCAAATCTGTAATTCAGGAAGTTTTGAATTCCAATTTTGCAGTTTAGTTCTTTGCTGAATTCAATTAATTTTGGAATTTCTTCATCATTGATTTTTGGAATCCAGACAGGTGCTATTATTAGTTTAGATTTCTTTGCAATATGTTTTGCTATTTTTTTAATGTGGTTTATATCATATGGACAACCAGCGATTTTTTGAGCTAAAACTGGGTCTAACGCGTTTATTGAAAGATTGAATTGTGTTAATCCTGAATTGATTAATTTATCTGCTAGCTCTTTTGTTAATAACATGCCATTTGTTTCCATTGAGATTTTTGTTATTTGTTTGATTTTTGACAGGTCTTTGATTAGGTCTGGCAGTGGCTGGTATAGAAGAACTTCTCCTTGAGAACCAAAATGGACTTCTAGATTTGTTTGCTTGAATTTAATTATCTCTTTTATTTCTTTTAATAAATAGTCTTTTTCTACAACAAAGTCAACTGGCCTTATATCCTGGTCAACTGAGCAATAGATGCAGTTTAGGTTGCAGCTTGTTATTGGTTTTACTTCAATTAATGAAGAGTGTCTGTCTATAATTCCAAAAGCTATATGGCCAATTAAAGGTATGTTTGAGAATTGGTGGATGTAGATTGTTGGTTTTTTTGTTAATTTGTTTTTTAGATGTCTAAAACCTTTATCTAAGAGGTTATTGAATTTGTTTTTTGCTTTTTGTTCTGATATGTTCTTGAAGGTTATGGCATGTTCTATTATTTTGAAGTCAGATATGTCTTTTAATTCTTGTTTAAGTATATCAAAATAGAATAGTCTAAGGAAATTAATTTGGATTTTATCTTGTTTTTCTTCAAATGTCAGGTCTTTAAAAGTTAAGGTTGTCATTGATTTTATTGATAGAGGGGTATTTATAAATCTTAGTTTTAATAACATAAAAATTTAAATATTGATATTGTTTTGAAAGATTTGGGGGAATTATGGAAGATAAAGAAATTAATATAACTTATGAAACTCTTCATGAACTTCTTAGAAGAGAGAAGAATAGAGAAGAGATCCAGAAATTAGAAGTTGGTTTTCTTAATGATGTTGCTGATTATTTAAAAGAGAAAATTGAACTTGGCCTGCAGCAAAGAAACAAGAAGGATTTATTTGCAGCAGAAGAAACTAGAAAAGCTGAACTGCAGCTGGCAAATATTAAGAAGATTCTTAGGGAGTTATATGAGAAAAGAGAAAAGAAGATTTTACATATGGCAATTGATGCTTCTAGGAGCACTACTAGTTTGATTGATACTGCTAATTTACTTAAAGAAGAGAAAAGAATTTTTGATGAATTAGTTGATTTGCTGAATAAATATAGGAAAGGTGTTTTGTATCATTTAATGGAAGGTATGAATCCTAGTATTAAAGAAGAAGTGCCTAAATCAGAACCAGAGCCTAAACCTGTTGAAGAGCCTAAGGAAAAGAAAGTAACTAAGCTGATAAGATTTGTTACTGCTGTTCCTAAGTTTGTTGGCCAGGATTTAGAAGTTTATGGTCCTTTTGAAGAGAATGATATGGCAAATTTGCCCACTAAGATAGCTGATGTTTTAGTAGGTAAAAGCAGAGCAGAAGAGATGAATGATTAGATTTAATAAGAAAAAGAAAAAAAATTTAAGACTTTTCTATGACTATAGAATTAGTATCGTTTTCTTTTTGCCCAACATTCTTTGCAATAAACAGGTCTGCCTTCTGTTGGCTTAAAAGGAACTTCGCATTCTTGGCCGCATTCAGCGCAAGTTGCTTTATGCATTTGTCTCGGTCCTCCGAAATCGCTTCGGAAACCGCCTTTTCTAAATTCTCCCATTGTATTCTTCCTCCGTGTATTATAACATAATTTCTTATGTTATTCTGTGTTGGATATAGTTCTTGTTTATAAACCTTTGTAAAATTCTCGATTTACAGAAAACCTTATAAATATCCTCTTAATTCTACGTCTTACAATGAAGATGCCTAAAAGTGTGAATAGATACTGTCCTACTTGCAGGAAGCACACTCAGCATAGAATAAGCCAGGCTAAGAAGAAGACTCCTGGTAGTGCGCATCCTCTAGGTTATGGCAGTAAGAAAAGAATGAAGTTAAGAGGATTGGCTAGAGGACATGGTAATTTAGGCAGAATGAGCAAAGGAGCAGTAAAAAGCTGGAAAAGATACGGCAAGAAAACAAGCAAGAAAACTGATTTTAGATACACATGCAAGGAATGCAGGAAAACACACACTCAGAAAAAAGGTTTTAGAGCAAAAAGGATTGAGTTTAAATAATTATTTTTTCTTGAAATTTTTCAGCTATTTGTCTATTAATAAAAGTTATGAAAATAAAATAATAACTTTTATAAACAAGAAACTTTTTCTTTGAGTATTCTGTGAGGGGATTTGATTATGGTTAAGATACAAGAAACAACAAGTAAATTTGTTAAGGTTAGATGCCCTAAATGTAAGAATGAACAGATAATGTTTGGTAAAGCAAACACTGAAGTTAAATGTTTAGTGTGCGGGAAAGTTCTTGCAAGTTCGACAGGTGGTAAAAGCAAAATTAAGGCAAGAATTCTGGAGGTTCTTGAATAATGCTTTACAGGAAAGAGGGTATACCTGAAGAAGATGAGTTAGTTCTATGCACTGTTACTAATGTTCAACATCATTCTGTTTTTGCAAAACTTGATGAATATGGAAAGACAGGTATGATCCATATTTCTGAAGTTTCTCCAGGAAGAATAAGAAACATCAGAGATTATGTTGTTGAAGGAAAGAAGATTATATGCAAAGTCTTGAGAATTGACCCTGTTAAAGGACATATTGATTTAAGTTTAAGAAGAGTTAATGAAGGACAAAAAAAGAAAAAACTTAGTGAAATAAAACAAGAGCAAAAAGCTGAAAAAATCATTGAAGGTGTTGCAAGGAAGTTAAGCAAAGATGTTGAAGAAGTTTATAATGAAGTTGGTAAAAAGGTTTTTGAAAAATATAATTATATACATGAATGTTTTAATGAAATTGTTAAAGATGAAGCTGATTTAGAAAAATTAGGCATTGACAAAAAACTTGCTGAAGAATTAACTGCGGCAGTAAAAGAAAGAATTAAACCAGAGGAAGTTGAAATAAAAGGAACACTAACACTTGTCTCATACGCTTCTAATGGAATTGAGATAATCAAAGAAGCTCTTTTAAAAGTAAGGGGTGTTGATTTAAGATATCTTGGAGCTGGTAAATATAACATGACTGTTAAAGCTGAAGATTATAAAACAGCTGAGAAGATTATGGAGAAAAACAGCAATGTAGTTATTGATTTTATTGAAAAAAATAAAGGAGAAGCAAATTTTGAGAGGATAGAACATTGAAACATATTTTGAAATGTGAAAAATGTGAACAGTATACAATGCAGGAAACATGCCCAAAATGCAAAGGAAAAGCTGTTTTGGCAAAACCTGCAAAATGGAGTCCTGATGATCCTTATGGAAATTATAGAAGAGAAGCTAAAAAGGAAATGTTAAGTGAGAGGGGGTTAATATGAGCTGGAAGATTAGACAATTTGGGAAAAAACCGAAATTAAGAAATCCTATTTTATTAGAAGGACTGCCAGGCATAGGAAATGTTGGCAAAGTTGCTGTTGATTTTATTATTGATGAATTAAAAGCAAAAAAGATTTATGAGTTATTTTCATATACTTTTCCTCATTCTGTTTTTGTAAATGAAAGGAATTTAGTTGAACTTCCAACTATAGAGGTTTTTTATAAAAAAATGCCAGGGAAAAAGGATTTATTATTATTGGCAGGAGATGTCCAGCCAATAGATGAAGTAAGCTGTTATGAGTTTTCTGAAAAGATTTTAGATCTACTAGATGGGTTTAAAGGAAAAGAAGTTGTAACATTAGGTGGAATTGGACTGCAGTCTGTTCCAAAGAAACCTAAAGTTTACTGCACTGGAAATAACAGAAAAATGATTAATGATTGGATTAAAAATACAATTGCAAATAATAAAGTTCATGGAACTGTAGGACCTATTGTCGGTGTTTCTGGTTTATTGCTTGGATTAGCTGATAAAAGGGATATTTCTGCTGTTTCTTTTTTAGCTGAAACTTACGGACATCCAATGTTTTTAGGCATTAAAGGAGCTAGAGAGATCTTGAAGATATTAAATGAAAAACTTAAATTAAACATTAACCTGAAAGACATGGACAAAGAGATTAAGTCATTAGAACATGAAATGATGAAAAAAACAGAAGAATTATCTGCAGTGAGTAAAAGTACTGCAATTAAGAAACTAAAAGGCAAAATAGGCAAAGACGAAACAAGCTATATTGGTTAATTTTTATTCATTTTTCTTTAAATTGTTCTAGAAAATAGAAATATTTATATATTAGTTTATCTGATTTTCAGAAAAGTAGATATTTAGTATATATAAATTATCAGATTAATACATTTATCTGATATTTGGAAAATCAGAAAAAGATGGCTGAGAAGTACGCAAAAATAGTGCAGGCTGATAAAAGAGGCCAGATAGTTATACCTAAATCTATAAGGAAAGTACTTAGGCTAGAAGAAGGAGCTGCTTTCTGGGTTTATCATGTTGATGATGGAATTTATCTGAAGAAAGTAGAGGCTCCATCTGAAAGTGAAATAAAAAAGAAAGTAAAAGGTGCCAGATGAGAAAAAGAGGTGAGCTAGGAAGTGTACTGATTATAACCGCAGCAGTTGTACTTCTTTTAGCGTCTGCTCTAACAATACTAAAAGGAGGAATTACTGGCTATACTGTCTTTCCACCTACAGATGTTTGTTATGAAAACCCTTATGCTTGCACTGATTTAAATGGAGATGGAAGAGTGACTGTTGCAGATGAAGAGATATTTGCATTGATATTAAATGGAACAATTACAAGAGATAAGGATCCTGAAATTTATGATAGAGCTGATTTTGATAATGATAGTGTTGTAACTAATGCTATAGATTTTCAGCAATGTTTTGTTTACCTTAGAGACCAGGCAAATGACAGAACAGATGGAAAAGTTACATGTCATCTTCCTAGAGATAATCTAACTCAAAGAACAAATCTATCAGCATGTTTAGACGGCTGTCCTGATTTAGATGGAGATGGTTATGTAAGATGTAGTGATTATACTATTTTAATAGGTTTGTTCGGCCAAAATGTAAATGAAACAGTCTATCCAATGGCTGACTTGACTGGAGATGGTATATATGATTGGCAGGATAGAGACTGCTTGGTTGCATATTTTGACAAAGTTGTAACATGTAACATGCCTGTACATGCATTCCACTTAAACAGCTGTCCTGATTTAACAGATGATGCTAATACAGGTAATGATGGTTTTGTTAAAGGTGAGGATTTGGGTCTTTTTAATCAATATGAAACAGAACAAAACCTAAAAGCTGATTTTAATGATGATGGTAAGGTTGATGGTTTAGATAGATTAATCTTCATGCAGTATTATGAAAAAGTTGTTGACTGTGATATTTACCATGCTCCTTGGCATGTAGGAGGAAGAGATAGGGCAGAAAGAGAAGAAACATCTACTTATCAAAACTTTGGTGGAGATTATAAGCTGGCTCAATCCTTCTATCCGAGCTATGAAGGCCAGTTAACTAAAATTAGGTTTTTACTAGGAAACAACTCTGGAACCCATAACAATATTACTGTTGGAATTTATGAAGTAAATGCAACAAACGCTCCAAATGAAACTGTTTTAATTGACTCTTCAACAATTGAGGGATTTTCAATAAATGAAAGCAAGGTATGGGCAACTGCTTATTTCAGAGTGCCTTCCTTATTAAGGAAGAAATATTATAGTATTGTATTATCTTCTCCTAATAGTTCTAATAATTCTTACAGGTGGTATTATAGTAACACAACAAAATTATCGTATAGTTTAAGTAATGCAGATGCTAGTTTTATTGGAGAAAGTGATGGTGATAGCTCTAGTGAGTCTATTGCATCTGGTGATGTGAATAATGATGGTTATGATGATATATTGATTGGAGCTAATGTTAATGATGATGGTGGAAGTGATGCTGGAAAGACTTATTTGATTTATGGGCCTGTATCAGGAGATATTGGTTTGAGCGATGCAGATGTTAGTTTTATTGGAGAAAATGGTGGTGATAGATCTGGCATTTCAGTTGCGTCTGGTGATGTGAATAATGATGGTTATGATGATATATTGATTGGAGCTGCATATAATAATGATGGTGGAAGTGCAGCTGGAAAGACTTATTTGATTTATGGACCTGTATATGGAAATAATATTAATTTAAGTGATGCAGATGCTAGTTTTATTGGAGAAAATAGCAGCGATGTAGCTGGATGGTCTGTTGCGTCTGGTGATGTGAATAATGATGGTTATGATGATATATTGATTGGAGCGAAGTTTAATGATGATGGTGGAAGTACAGCTGGAAAGACTTATTTGATTTATGGGCCTGTATATGGAGATATTGATTTGAGTGATGCAGATGCTAGTTTTATTGGAGAAAATGGCAGTGATGAATCTGGTGATTCTGTTGCATCTGGTGATGTGAATAATGATGGTTATGATGATATATTGATTGGAGCTTATGCTAATGATTATAGCGGATCTTTTACTGGAAAGACTTATTTGATTTATGGGCCTGTATATGGAAATAATATTAATTTAAGTGATGCAAATGCTAGTTTTATTGGAGAAAATGGTGGTGATGCATCTGGTTGGTCTGTTGCGTCTGGTGATGTGAATAAGGATGGTTATGATGATATATTAATTGGAGCAAGGAATAATGGTGATAGTGAATATCGTGCTGGAAAGACTTATTTGATTTATGGGCCTGTATCAGAAGATATTGGTTTGAGTAATGCGGATGTTAGTTTTATTGGAGAAAGTGATAGTGATTACTCTGGCAATTTTATTGCATCTGGTTTGAATAATTATGGTTCTAATTATATATTGATTGGAGCTTGGGCTAATGATGATGGTGGAAGTCAAGCTGGAAAGACTTATTTGTTCTCAATTGAAGATATACCAGGAAATAAATGGAACTGGACAGGTAGCACGTGGGTTAACGAAACTCAAAAAGATGCAATATTTGAACCTTATATATCTACTGCCTGCGCAGATATTGATAGTACTGGTGTCTGTGATAGTGATGATGAAGATATAATAAATAAAATACCAGATGGTTTAAATGAAGGAGGTGTTGGTATATATGACATTTATTTTGACTTAAATAATGACCATGTTATAAATAAGACTGATTATGATATTATTAATGATTCTATTAGTTCTTCTGGTTATTTAGAAAAGCCAACGCAAGATATTAACAATGTAGGGGGGATGGCAGGAATAGATAATTTTGGAGATGGGCATTTCCTCGCGCAGTCATTTAACGCAACAAGTTCAAAAATAAGCAAAATATCACTTCCCCTTGCTGCAAATTCATTTATCAAAAGAGATATTACATTAGAGATAAGAACTGATTTTAATGGAAGCCCAGAAAGTTCAATTGATTCAACAGAAATAAATGGATTTAGTGACCGTAGTTTTAAATGGTATAATTTCACATTTGATAGTACTGTTAATCTATCAATTGGAGAAATGTATCATATTGTAGTATCTGCAACAGAAACAAGCATAGCTGACGCATATAATTGGAGCAAGGTAACAGCCTATCCTGATGGAAACGCCTCAAAATCAACAAATTATGGAGTTAATTGGACTAATATTTCTTCTGACTTTAGATTTATTACTTATGGTGGAGATTCAAAATGGAATGAAAGTTATGATTTAAATAATGATAATATTATTGATGATGATGATTTGGCTTTAATTGCTGACAGGATTGGAAGCTATGATGGAAGTTGGTGGACTCCTCTTGTTGACTTTAACGCAATATTTGGTCTCTTTGAAAGATTATTAGATAAAATATTAGGATTTAACGCTTACATAGGAAAAGTGTTGAAATGTGGTTTTGATACTTGGACAATTGGAATTAATAATAGCAGATGTGATCCAGGAGAAAACTTTACTATATCTCCTTTTGATTGCCCTGCTTGTAATGATGATGACTTTTGTGCATCAAGCGAGGACTTTGATAACTGCAGTGATTGTGCATTTTGGAAAGCACTTCCTAAATTTAGCAAATTCAATGGAGACACAACTCCATTTTATGATTATTATTCATTGGGCGCAAGCTATCTAGAAGCTATTCCAAATTTGATCCTAGAAATTTTGCCTTATGGAAAAATAGAATTCTCTGGACCAATTAATGTTACTGGTTTAGATTTTGACAGCTATGTTGATATATTCTTTAATAATGCCAGTGTTGATATAACTGCATTGCCTGAGCTTAACAGATCAGCAAATATTTCTTTGTATAATTTAAGTTCTGTTTATCCAAATATTCTTTTAAATGGTGCTGTTTGCCCTGAAGATATATGCACTTTTATGAGTTATAGCACTGGCGGAGATATAACATTCCATGTAACTGGATTTAGCTGGTATTCAACTGAAGAACTTGGTCCAAATGCAAGCAAATTTAATGGAAGCACTACTGATTTCAGCATTACTAATCTTCCACAGATGTTTGATATAACAAACGTCAGCAATGTAACTTTAGAAAAAACTGATTATGGAAAAATAGTATTCCTTGAACCTATTAATATAACAAACGCTGATTTTAACAGCTATATTAAGATGGGTTATAAATGGATAAGTATAGATCTTATAGGCTTGCCAAATCTCTTAAATAAATCTGCTGAATTATCATTCTATAACATTAGTTTCACTTATCCAATTATATTAGAAGATAGTATAAGATGCAGAGAAAATTGCAGCTTTGTACGTTATGAAAATGGAATATTTACAGTTAATGTAAGTTTAAACAGCAATTATTCTGTTGAAGAAGCTGCTCCTGATGTTGAAGAATTTAATGGTACTACTACTAACTTTAGCATAAATGATCTTACTGTTATTAAAGGAGAAGATATTGAAAATGTCTCTGATATGACTCTTGAAAAAACAACTGCAGGAAAGATAGAATTTTTAGACGAAGTAAATGCAAGCAAAGGAGAATATGATGAACATATTGAGATTAGTTTGAATGGAGGAAGTGCTGGTGGTGGATGGGTAGATGTTAATTCTTCTGCTGATGCTGAATTAAACAAGAGTGCAAGGATTTATCTGTATAATTTGAGTTTATATAACCCTGTTATACGTAAAGGAGAAGTAACACTTTCAGATTGTGTGCCTCCTGAATGCAATATAGAAGACTATGATGGTTATCCTCTTGCTTCTGATAAAAATAGATGTGATCATAACTGCACTTTAGTATTTAATGTAAGCCATTTCACCAGATATCATGCAATGGAAAACACAACAGGGCCTCAATTTATTAATGGACCAATTCCAGATGCAACAGAAACTCTTATAATGAAAGAGAATTCAGATTATGAGATTAATCTAAGTTATTATTTCTTTGATGTAGATAATGATTCTGCAGATTTAATTTACACTTATGAAAAAAATAATCCTCAATTAAGTATTAGTATTGTAAATACAACTGCTTATCTGAATGCATTAGCAGGCAGTGTGGGTGTATGGAGAATTGAATTTAATGCTTCTGACGGAGATAAAAGTGCTTCAACAAATGAGATAAGAGTTGTAATTGCTCCAAATGCTCCTCCACAATTTAATGGACCAATCCCTACGCAAACATGGCTTGAAGATACAAACAGAACAATTGATTTGACAGAATATTTCTATGATCCTGATGACAATACTTTAACTTATAATTTCAGCTGTGCTGGTGTTGGTTGTGCAGGTAATGATATTACAAATATAACTGTTGAAATAAATCAAACAACAGGAATTGCAGCTTTAATTCCTGATACTAACTGGAACAGCTTGTTTTTTGGAAAGAGATGGATTATATTTACAGCAAAAGACAGCCAATATCCTGTTAGCAGTACTGTTACTGAATTAGATGTTACTAGTGATAATGACCTTCCTTATATGATAAATGCAACAATTGATGATATTTTCCAAAATGGACAATTTATTGATATTATTATGGAAGAAGATGGTGTTAAAGAGATCAATTTAACTAAATATATCCATGACATTGAAGATGATGACTGGACAATGAATTTCAGTCTTACTGCAACACCTGTTAACTTTAATGTAAACTTAACAGACCCAGAAAATGCTACATTTATACCAAGAGGCAATTGGAGTGGATTTGAAGACTTTACTATTAGAGTAGAAGATTCAGATTCAGGAATAATGTATACAAATGAATTTACTATATATGTAACACCTGTTCAAGATAATGTTACAAGAACAAATAAAACATTTAATTTAACATGGAATGAAGATGAACCATATTCAATTAATCTAAGTGATTATTTCTTAGATGTTGATGGAGATGTTGTCTATTTTGCATATCCTCAATATATAAATGAAACTGTTCATGTAGCTGCTGATATTAATTATTTAAGTGGAGAGATGAACTTTACTCCTAAAGCAGATTGGTTTGGTATTCAGCAGATTAATTTGAGTGCAACTGATTTAGTAAGTACAGAATGGGAAATTGTAAATCTAACTGTGATTAACTCTAATGATGCTCCTGAGTTAGATGCATTAATTCCTAATCAGACTTGGGATGAAGATACAAGTAGAACAATCAATCTAACTAATTATTTTGTTGATCCTGATAAATTGATGGATCCTAATGTTGATAATTTGACATATAATTATAGTTTTGTTGGAGATGGAAGTTATATAAATATAACAATAAATCAGAGCAATGGACAAGTAACATTAACTCCTGATAAAAATTGGTATGGAATAAGGACTATTGAATTTAGTGCAACTGATTTGGGAAATGAGTCTGTAGAAAGCAATAATGTTTTATTAAATGTCACTCCTGTAAATGATGCTCCTATTTTAATCTCAAAAGGATTTTATGAATTTGCTAATACAAATTTCAGTAAGTGGATTAATGCATCTGATCCAGATGGAGATACGTTCTTTGTATTCTTATTGTTGAGTACATATTCAAATATGAATCTTTCAGATTATGGTTTATTAAATTGGACTCCTGTAACTAATACAAGTGGAAATTACACTGTTAATTTAACTGTTTGTGATCTAAACAATTGTACAAACAGCAGTGTGTGGATATTAGTGCTTGGACCTAGTATAATAATTAACTCATGGATTGATGGTAATTTTACAAATGGCACATTCTATGAGTTTGATGGAATCTTTGAATCTATAATAAATATATCAAATATTACTAATTCAACAATTGCTTTAAGCAATATATTTAATTCAACTTTAGAGAATTCAGATATGAGTAATTGCACTGTTTCAGACTCTGATTTGGAAGATGCTGAATGTAGAGATGGTATTATTGATCCTTCTGCTATCATTAACAGTACAACAACAGGTTCAACAATAGTAAATTGCACTTTAATTAATACAAATTTAATTAATAGCTATTGTGAGAATTCAATAATCATCAATACAAATGCTTCTGATGCAAACATCACAGATGGTGTAATCCATAGTGGAACAATTGTCATGTTCAATGGTTCTATTTACAATGCTTCAGCTATTGGTGATGAAGATTTGAAAGACTTGATAAATTATCCTCCTGTTGCTGCTATAAGTGTTTCAAAAACCTCTGCTTATACTGGAGATTTAATTATATTTAATGGCAGTTTGAGCAGTGATCCAAATATTCCTGGAGATTTAAATGACTCATTAAGTTATTTATGGGAATTTGGAGATGGAATTAATGCAACTGGAGAAGTTGTTAATCATTCATATAGTTCAACTGGTAAAAAATATGTACTATTAACTGTAACTGATAAGTTTGACAGCCAAGATGATGAGATAGAAGAGATAACTATTAGTTCTAAAGCTGCTCCTTCTAAAAGCGGAGGAGGCGGTGGAGGAGGAGGCAGAAGAGTAAAAACTGTCTCTATTGTACTTCCAACAACTCTTGTAGTAAATTATCGTGAGAGATTACAATTCATATATGAAGGAGCGCCGCATACACTTGAACTTTCAGGAATATATGCAGACAGAGTTTTTTTAGCAATAAACTCTCCTGGATTTAGTCTAACTGTTCCTTATGATCAAATAGTTAAGGTAGATATAACAGATGATAATATTACAGATATTGAATTAACAATAACTAGGATTAGTAGTTCAAAAGTTACATTGACAGTAAGGCGAGTAGGAATGGCTCCAGCAGTTCCAGAAGTTGTATCTTGCTCTGATGGATTATTAAATCAAGATGAGACTGCTGTTGACTGTGGCGGCAGTTGTAGTGGATGTTCTGATGGAAAGAGGTGCTCTGTAAATAGTGATTGTTCAAGCAACAATTGTGAGGGAAGTATTTGTGTAAGCTGCTTTGATGGTAGAAGAAATCAAGGTGAAGCAGATATAGATTGCGGAGGACCTTGTGCTGTTTGTCCAACTCCTGCTCCAACAGTTGAAGTGCCTGCTTTTGCAAGAGCTCCTCCTGCCAGAGAACCTGCTAATTATTTATGGTTATATGTTGTTTTGGTAGTAATAATTATAATTGGCAGTGCTGGTGCTGCAGCTTATTATTGGTTTGAGATTGGCAGTAAAAAACATGAAGCAAAACCTATAGAAACAAGAGGTGAAAAATTAAAAACAGAAGCAAAAGAAAAATTAAGAGATTATATAATTAGGACTGTTGACAAAGGCTTTGATGAGAAACAAATAAGAGACAAACTAAGATTGATTGGCTGGCCTGATGATATGGTTGAAGAGGTATTTAAGGAATTAAAAAAGTGATTTAAAATGAAAATAAAAGCTGTCAAAGCAAGAGAAATTCTGGATAGCAGAGGAAACCCGACTGTAGAAGTTGATGTTAAAACAGATGATGGTGTTTTTAGAGCTAGTGTTCCTTCTGGTGCTTCTACTGGTATTCACGAAGCTTTAGAGTTAAGAGATGATGATAAAAGATATTTAGGAAAAGGTGTTCTTAAAGCTGTTTCTAATGTTAACAAAAAAATAGCTCCTCTAGTTAAAGGGATGGATGTTACTAAACAAGCAGAGATTGATAAAAAAATGATTAATGCTGGAGGAAACAATAAAAAAAAATTTGGAGCAAATGCTATACTTGGAGTTTCAATGGCTGTTTGCAAAGCAGGAGCTGCTGCAAAAAAGGTTGCTTTGTATAAATATATTGCAGGGCTTGCTGGTGTTAAGAAATTGGTAATGCCTATTCCTTCAATGAATGTCATAAATGGTGGAAAACATGCTGGAAATCCTCTTGATATTCAAGAGTATATGATATTACCTGTTGGAGCAAAAAATTTTAGAAATGCTATGCAGGCTGGAGCTGAGGTTTATCATATTTTAAAAAAGATGATAAAAGAAGAATGCGGTATTGATGCAACAAATGTTGGTGATGAAGGTGGTTTTGCTCCTCCTCTTAATGTAATGGAAGAGCCAATAAAATTAATTCAAGAAGCTATTGATAAAGCAGGCTATAATGGAAAAGTAAAGATTGGTATTGATGCAGCTGCTTCTGAGTTTTTCAAGGATAAGAGATATATTTTTGAAGGAAAAATAATAGGGAATAATGAATTAATTAACAAATATACTGAGGTTGTAAAAAAATATAGGCTTGTTAGTATAGAAGATCCTTTTGATCAGGATGATTGGGATAGTTATGTTAAATTGACAAAAAGCGTGGGAAAAGAGGTGCAGATTGTTGGAGATGATTTGCTTGTTACAAATCCAAAAAGGATTAAACAAGCTATTAAGAAAAAGGCTTGCAATGCTTTGTTGTTGAAAGTTAATCAAATTGGAACTGTGACAGAAGCGATAGAAGCATGTAAAACTGCTCAAAAAGCAGGATGGGGTGTTATGGTAAGTCACAGAAGCGGAGAAACTTGTGATAGTTTTATTGCTGATTTAGCTGTTGGACTAGGAACTGGCCAGATAAAATCAGGGGCTCCATGCAGAGGAGAGAGATTAGCTAAATATAATCAACTGTTAAGGATAGAAGAAGAGTTAGGCACTAAGGCAAAATATGCTGGAAGAACATTTAGGAGGCCTTAAATGCTAGAAATCCAAAAAAGAATAAAAGAATTTGTTGAAGCAAATAATCTAAAAGCAAAACCTGAATTCAGAATGCTTGATATTGTTTCTGAAACAGGAGAAGTTGCAAAAGAGATTTTGAAAATGACTGATTATGGAAGAAAAGAAGAAGAATATAATGATAAGATTGAAGGGGAGGTTGGCGATTTACTTTTTTCATTAATGTGTCTAGCAAATAATTATGGAATTGATGTTGAAAAAGCAACAAGCTCTGTTTTGGAAAAATATGAAAAAAGATTGAAAAAAGGAAGTGCTGGGTCTGAGGTAGAATGAAACTGCACATCTACATTTTCAGGCATGGTGAAAGTTTTTTTAATGAAAAAGGTGAAAAAAAATTTACTGGATGGACTGATTCAAAACTAACTCCTGATGGAGTGAAGCAGGCTAGAACAGTTGCTAGAAAATTAAAGAATAAAAAATTTCAAGTTGCATTTTATACAAGGCTTTCAAGATCAAAAGATACATTAAAAGAAGTTTTAAAATATCATCCAGAATGTAAAAAGAAAATTTTAGATGACAGGATGATTGAAAGAAGTTATGGTAAGTTGCAAAAAAAACTTCATTCGACAATTATCAAAAAATATGGTAAAAAACAATATGAGATATGGCATAGAAGTTATGGTGTTCCTCCTCCTGGCGGAGAAAGCATAAAGATGGTTGAAAAAAGAGTAAAGTCATTCCTAAAATATCTAATAAAGAAAATGAAAAAAGAAAAAATAAATGTTGCTATCTCAGCCCACAATAATTCAATGAGGCCTTTCAGAAGATACTTTGAAAAGTTTGGCATTAAAAAAATGATGAAGATTGAAAATCCATGGGATGATTATTTTGATTATACTATCGAGGTAAAAGCATGAAACCAGTTGTTTTAGTGATAATGGATGGAATAGGAATTAGCAAGAGAAAAGAAGGCAATGCTGTTTTATTAGCTAATACTCCTAATTATAATGAGTTGATTAAGAATTATCCTAGCACAACATTAAAAGCCGCAGGAACTGCTGTTGGTATGCCTCCAAATGATCCTGGAGATGCAGAAGTTGGGCACTTAAATATAGGAGCAGGAAGAGTTGTTTATGGTTCTTTTTTTAGAATAAATAATGCATTAGCTGATAAAAGTTTTTATCAAAATAAAGCTTTTTTAGATGCTGTTGAGAATTGTAAAGTTAGAGGCAGCAGCCTGCATTTAATAGGTTGCTTGCAAAAAGCTGGAATACATTCTCACATCTATCATCTGCTTGGTCTTTTAAAACTTGCAAAAGATAATGGTGTTGAAAAAGTTTACATACATATTTTTACTGATGGTATTGATAGTGATGCAAAAAGTGCAAGGCAGTTAATTGCAACATTAAAAGAAGAAAAAGCTAGATTAGGAGACAACAGAATTGCGACAGTTATTGGAAGATATTTTGCTATGGACAGAGATGAAAAATGGAAAAGAACTGAGCTTGCTTATAATGCTTTAGTTAATGGTGTTGGTTTAAGAGCTGATTCATCTAGAGAAGCTGTTGACAGAGCTTATGAAAAAGGAGAATGTGATGATAAAGTTAAGCCAACAATAATTGGGGATTTTGATGGAATCAAAGATGGTGATTCTGTAATCTTTTTTAATTTTAGAAAAGACAGAGCAAGGCAGTTAACAAGAGCTTTTGTTGAACCTGATTTTAATAAATTTAGAAGAAAAAAAGTTGATGTGAATTTTGTCTGCATGACTCATTATTATAAAGGTGTTGAAAATAATGCTGTTGTTGCATTTAAATCACTTTATACTGAAAATTTATTAGGGGAGGTTTTAAGCAGAGCTGGATTAAAACAATTAAGAGTTGCTGAACAAGAAAGATGCTCTGCTGTTGGTTATTTTTTAAATGGTGAAAAAGAAATGCCATTTGAAGGAGAAGATAGAATTTGTGTTGACAGTCCTAAGATTGCTTATCATCTAAGGCCAGGAATGAATGCTTATCAAGTTACTAAGAAAGCTTTAGAAGCAATTTATGCTGAACAATATGATATAATAATTGTTAATCTTGCTAATTGTGATGTAGTTGGACATACTGGAGAGCTAGATGCTGCTGTTACTGCAGTTGAAGTAGTTGATGATTGTATGGGAAGGGTTTTTAGAGCTGTTAAAGAAGTTGGCGGTATTTCTTTAGTTACTTCTTCTCACGGAAATATTGAAGAGATGATTGACAGGAAAACAAAACAACCAATAAGAACAAATTCAAGAAATGATGTTCTGTTTATTATTAGTGATGCTGAAGTTAAGCTGAATAAAGGAGGTATTCTAGCAGACATTGCTCCTACAGTTATTGATATTTTAGAGCTTGACCAGCCAGAAGAGATGACTGGAGAGAGTTTGATAAGAAGGTGAAAAGTGTTAGTAACCAGAGATGGCACTAAATTAAAAGAAATAAGTTTAGATGATGTAACTGGATCAACAAAATCAACAGAAGAAACAAGAATTCTAAAAAGATGCCCTTTCTACACTACTTACCCTGATGGGCGTGAAGAGAAATGTGCAAACTGTAATAAAGTAGGTAGTTATATGATTGGAGATGTAGAATATGTATGCAATGTTTATGAAAAGCTAATAGAATTAGAAGCAGTATTACAATAAATTTTTAAAAACAATTGATTTTTTTCTAAATTATGAAACTAGATAATATCAGAAGACAAATTCCTAAACATCTTTACAATACTTTACTGCCTGATA
Source organism: Candidatus Woesearchaeota archaeon (assembly GCA_019322535.1). Taxonomy (GTDB): domain Archaea; phylum Nanobdellota; class Nanobdellia; order Woesearchaeales; family WJKL01; genus JAHWIM01. The sequence goes on along the minus strand of JAHWIM010000070.1, from coordinate 4,457 downwards.
TTGATGAGTTAAGGCCTTGCCAGGAAAAAGCAGTAAATGCTGGTTTGCTTGAAAGAAAGAATTTGCTTGTCTGCACTCCAACTGCTTCTGGTAAAACTCTGATTGCAGAACTTGCTGGAGTTAAATCTATTATGGAAAACATTGGAAAGACAATTTACATTGTTCCATTAAAGGCATTAGCAAACGAGAAATTCAAGGATTTTCAAAAAAGATATGGAAGATATTTAAGAGTTGCATTATCAATTGGAGATTTAGACAGTGCTGATCCTTATTTAGAAGGTTATGATTTAATTGTTTGTACTGCTGAAAAACTTGATTCATTAATAAGGCATCATGCTCCTTGGCTTATAAAAGTAGCAACTGTTGTAGTTGATGAAGTTCATTTGATGAATGATCCTGGAAGAGGGCCAACACTAGAAATCTTGATAACAATGTTAAGCGAATTGCTTGAAAAAGTTCAGATAATTGCTCTTTCTGCAACAATAGGTAATCCAGAAGAATTATCTGAATGGTTAAAAGCTAAATTAGTTATTGACAATTGGAGACCTGTAGAGTTAAAAAAAGGGATTTATTTCAAAGGAGAAATAGAGTTTGAAGAAATAAAAAAAAGAAAAATAAAGGATTTATAATCCTTTAAACCATTTTTGGGCATATGATCCAATTACTGGAACTTCTTTCATTTGTCCTTGGATAGCATAAACTAAGCCCATTATCCAGAATATTAACACTACTATTTGCAGTATCCATCCTATTACAGGTATCCACCATAAAACAATGTTTGCTATTATAAGCAATAATGCTTGTCTTATATGGAAGCTTCCTAATTCTGTTTTTTTGCTCATATTTAGGATGAGTGCTATTATCCATCCTATCAAAGTTATGTAACTTAATATTGCAACCAGTTTTGACTGATCTTTTGCCATTTTTTTACCTCCTATATTTTTAATTTATCAGATATTGTTCCTGCTATCGGCATTTTAAAGAATTTTCCTTTTGCTACTGATACCAATTCTAATATCCAGAAAATAAAAAACACTGATACAAGTATCCATCCAAGCAAAGGAATCCATCCTAACACTAGCAGGAGCAAGAACATGACTGTGCCTTGTTTTGCATGCCTTAAAATCCACTTGTTTTTTCTTTTAAAGATTAAAGGTATTACAAAGAAAGGAATTATTAAGAATGGAAAAGGTGATAAATAAGATAATAATGCAAAGAATTTATCTTTTCCTGTTATTCTTTCCCCCATTTTTTATTTAAACTTGATTATGGGATATAAAAAGCTTTCGATTAAGATTTATTTGTTTAGAGAATTAAACAGTTCAAAAGCTTTTTTTGCTATGTTTCTGACATCTGCAGGAATATGGTCTTGATTTAGTTCTTCGATAGAAACCCAGGCAAAATCTTTAAGTTCATCTTTATTTGCAATTATTTTTTCTGGGTTTTTTGGTTGGCATAAATAATATAAACAGCAGTGATCGTGGTCTTCTGTCTTGCTTATCTGATGTACATTTACATAAAATGGAACAGCAAGCTGCTTTATAATGTTGCCATCCATTGGAATATTATTTCTGTTTAAGATTCTAATATCTAAATTTAATTCTTCTTTGAATTCTCTCTTCAAAGCATTGTCAGGAGTTTCTCCTTTATCAATATGGCCGCCGCAAGGAAGCCATACATCTAATTTTTTATGATGTATTAAAAGAACTTTATTATTATGGATTAAAAAACCTGCTACAACTAAATCTGTTGTCATTTTAAATCTAAACTCTTAAGAATTATTTCTGGATCAAATTCTTTTAAGTCTTCATAAGTCTGGCCTGTTCCTAAATAGAGAATTGGTTTTCCTGTTATATGGCTTACTGAGATTGCTGCTCCTCCTTTTTCATCAATGTCTGCTTTTGAAAGAACAATACCATCAATGCCAATTGTTTCATTGAATTTTTTTGCCTGTTCTGTGCAGTCATTTCCTGTTATGCTTTCTCCAACAAATATTTTTAAGTCAGGCTTTGCGACTCTGATTATTTTTTTCATTTCATCCATCAAGTTAATGTTTGAATGAATTCTTCCTGCTGTGTCGATAAGAACTACATCGATATTTTTTGATTGTGCATGCTTAATTGCATCAAATGCAACTGCTGCTGCATCTGAGCCATAGTCATGTTTTATTAGCTTAATTCCAAGATTATCTGCATGTTTTTGCAATTGGTCTATTGCAGCTGCTCTGAATGTATCTGAAGCAGCAATAACACAGGATAAACCATTATTCTGGAATAATTTTACCATCTTTGCTACTGTTGTTGTTTTTCCGGAACCATTTATTCCAACAAAGCATATTACTAATGGTTTTTTCTCTTTTGTCTTTTGGATTAAATCTATTTTTTCTACTTTGAATAAACCTTCAATTGTATTTTTTAATGAATCTAATATTTGCTGAGTGATTTTTGTTCTTGGCAATGGTTTATCAACTAAAATTTGTTTTAGGTCTTGTTTTATTTTTTCAATAACTTCAACTGCAACATTATTTTCAAGAAGAATTATTTCTAAATTCCAGAACATATCTTCAAATTGTTTTTCAGAAATCTTTTTTGTGACTATTTTTTCTTTTATTTTAGCAAAAAATCCTTTTTTCTCTTCTGGTTCTTCTACTACTGGTTTAGGTTCTTCTTTTACAACTGGTTCTGGTTTGATTTCTTCTACAGGTTTTTCTTCAGCTTTTAATTCTTCTTCAATCTCTTTTTTAATTTCTGGCCTGATCTCTGGTTCTTTAATCTCTGGTTTTTCTTCAATAATTTCTTCCTTTTTTTCAACAACAACTTCTTTACCGGCTAATTCCTCTTCTTTCTCTAATGCAGCCGGAGCAGCTTCTGGTTTCTCTTCTTTAACTGCTTCTTTTTTCTCTATCTCTGGTTTTGGCTTGGGTTTTTCTTTCTTTACTTCTGGCTTTTTCTCAACTTTCTTTTCTTCTTTAGGTTTTACTTCTTCCTTTTTAGCAAACTTTTCTTTGACTTTTGTAAAAAAACCTTTTTTCTCTGGTTTTACTTCTACTTCTTTTACTTCTTCTTTGCCTTCTTCTTCAATTTTCTTAGAAAATTGAGAAACAGCTTTCTTTAGCTTATCTTTTAGAAACTTAAACATCTTACTCAATTAAAGTTTGGAGTTCTTTTTCTAATGTTGCAGCTTTTTCTGTTAATGCTTGAAATTGAATTTTTGTGTTTTCCTGAACTGTTTGCAATTCCTTAAGTTGAGTTTTGAGCATATCTTTTATTTGTTCTTTAGATTTGCTTACTGTAACATTTGAGCCAACATTAACTATGAGGTCTTTGTTTTCTTCTAATTTGCCTTTTACAAATATCCCTGATGCGATTGGAGCTAGGAATTCTGTTCCTTCTTTTGTTTTACTTAATTCATCTATGGCTTCTTGCGTATTATTTAGTTCTTGTGTTTGCATCTCTATCATTTGCAGTTGTTTTTGCATCTGCTTAATCTGCTGGTCAAGCATTTGGAATTCCATATACTTTTGCTGCAATTCTTTTTGTTTTTCTTCGTCTGCCATTTTATTTTAATTTCTTTAATACTTTTTTCAAAAACTCATCATATTTTTCTTCTATTGCTAAGAGAGGAGGATTTTCTGTCAAGATTTCAGTTTCCTTTTTTTCAAACCTCTTAAGCTCTTGCTTTAGAAGGGCTTTTATGAGTTCTTTTTCCTCTTTTGATAATTCGATTTTCATGTTTATGGAGATATTACCTATAATTTAAAAAGGTTTTGAAAAACTCAAGAAGATTCTGGTAATTCTTTCTCTAATTGTTTTGCTGTTTGTTGTTTAAGAAGTTCTATTTCAATTTCTCCAAAATGCTGATACTGAAGCATATCAATCTTTCTTTGATGAGTAAGATGGAGAAGAGGAATAAAAGTATAAACTTTATCTTGTTTGCTTTCAGAAGGGATAAGCTGTGAAAATGTTAGTTTTTTGTATTTGTCCTTTGTAAAGATAAATTTTATTCTTCCATAAGTATCTTTTATTATTTGGGAAATTTCTACTTTCTTTTTTGGGATCTCTACTTCAACTGCTGGAATGTCTCTCATAACTCTTCTTTTTTTTACTTCAATTGCCTGTTGAAGTGCATCAACAAGATCAAAAATAGAAACTTTTCTTTTTCTTGGCTGAGGTGTTTTTGGAATTAATTTTACACCAGAGAGATCTTCTTCTTGTTCTTCTGTTTGAATTTCATCTAAAAGTCCTTGCTCTTCTTCTTGTTCTTTGAACAGTCCATCAAAATAAGCAAGGTCTGCTCCTAACAGCCTATTTGATTTTATTTTAAGCATAACTGCTGCAGCAAGAATTATTTTTCCTGGAACTCTAAAATCCATCTCTTTTAATGTTCCTAACATTTCAAGAAATCTTTCTGCAATTAAACCAATATCAATATTCCATGGATCCATCTGCTCTGTTCTA
>JAHWIM010000069.1 GCA_019322535.1 Candidatus Woesearchaeota archaeon | reverse complement strand
GTTAGTGAAATAATTATCCATGAAGCAGTATTAGCAGAATTAGAGCATCAAGCAAATCAAGGAAAAGCAGTTGGTTTTATTGGAATTGATGAATTAGAAAAACTAAATAAAATTGCTGCAGGAAGAATAAAATTTATGGGTCAGAGACCTAGAGCATCAGAAATAAAATATGCTTCTTTAGGAGAAATTGATGCATTGATAAGACAATTAGCTTTTGATGAAGATGCAACTTTAATGACTGCAGACAAAGTTCAAGCAAGAATTGCAAAAGCCCATGGGATGAAGTGTTTATTTATACCAAAAGAAGAAGGAATCAGAAAATTAAAGCTTGCAACTTATTTTGATGAAATAACAATGTCTGTCCATTTAAGAGAAAAGGCAAGACCTGTTGCTAAAAAAGGGGCTCCTGGAGACTGGAAATTTGTAATGTTATCTGAAAAAGAATTAACACAAGATGAAATAAAAGAGATATCAAGAGAAATAATAGAAGAAGCAAGAGTTAGATCAGACGGATTTATTGAAATTGAAAGACAAGGTTCTACAATAATCCAATTAGGTAAATTTAGAATAGTAACAACTAAGCCCCCATTTTCAGATGGATGGGAAATAACAGCAGTAAGGCCTGTAAAAAGACTAAATCTAAATGACTATAAACTCTCAGATAAATTAAAGAATAGAATCGCAGAACAAGCAGAAGGAATGTTAATTGCTGGCGCTCCTGGCCATGGAAAAACCACTTTTGCTCAGGCATTAGCAGAACATTATGCTTCAAAAGAAAAAATTGTAAAAACAGTTGAAGCACCAAGAGATTTAATTCTCCCAGAAACAATTACACAATATGCAATAAGCCATGGTTCTCCAGAAGAAATCCATGACATCTTACTATTATCAAGACCAGATTATACAATTTTTGATGAAATGAGAAACACTGCAGATTTTAAACTATTTGCAGACATGCGTTTAGCAGGAGTTGGAATGATTGGAGTAATCCATGGAACAAATCCAATAGATGCTATACAAAGGTTTGTTGGAAGAGTTGAATTAGGAGTAATACCTCAAGTAATTGATACTGTATTATTCATCAAAAATGGTGAGATTAATAAAGTTCTTTCAGTAAAAATGGTTGTAAAAGTCCCATCAGGAATGACAGAAGCAGATTTAGCAAGACCTGTAGTAACTGTTAATAATTTTGAAACAGGAAAAGCTGAATTTGAATTGTATACTTATGGTGAAGAAACAGTTGTTGTACCTGTTCAAGAAACAGGAAAAAAATCTGGTGTTTTAAAGCTTCTTGAAGACCCAATCAAAAGATATTTCCAGATGTATGCAGATGAAGTTAATGTTGAAGTTATTTCTACAAATAAAGCAGTTGTATTCGTTCCAGAATATGCTATACCTGGAATTATAGGAAAAGGCGGGAGCCATATTGAACAGATTGAAAAAGAGCTTGGATTAAGCATTGACATAGAAGAACTTCAAGGATATAAAGGAAAGAAAAAGAAAAAAAGATAGAAAATTATTTATACTCTTTCTCAAACAAATCAATTATGTTAGACCTAAAATTCATTCGAGAAACTCCAAATATTATAAAAAAAGCTTGTAAAGATAGAGGCACTCAAATAGATATAAACGCTATTCTAAAACTAGATAAGTCTTACAGAGAATCCTTACAAAAAGCAGAAAAACTAAAACATCAAAGAAATATAATAAACCAAGAAATAAATAAGTTAAAAAAAGCAGGAAAATCAGCTGCAGCAAAAATAAAAGAAGCTAAAGTATTGCCATCTAAACTAACTAAATTAGAAGATCAGCTTAAAAAAACAAGAGAAAAAATTCTTTCAGTTGTTTTAACAATTCCAAATATCCCTGATAAATCTGTTCCAGTTGGAGTAGATGAAAAAGACAATAAAGAAATTAAAAAATCAGGAAAACTGCCAAAATTTGATTTTGAAGTTAAACCACATTGGGAAATTGGAAAAAATTTAGACATACTTGATATCCCGCGTTCAATAAAATTAGCAGGAGCAGGCTTTTATGTCTTTAAAGGTATGGGTGCTCAATTAGAAAGAGCATTAATCAATTTCTTTTTAGATTACCACAACAAAGATGGTTATACAGAAATAGTTCCTCCAATTCTAGTAAATGCAAAAACAATGTTAGGAACTGGTAATTTACCAAAGTTCGAACAAGACCTCTATAAAACAAACGAAGGCCTTTATTTAATCCCAACAGCAGAAGTTTCTTTAACAAACCTGCATCAAGATGAGATTCTAAATGTAGAAGAACTGCCAAAATACTATTGTGCTTACACTCCTTGTTTTAGAACAGAAGCAGGCAGGCATGGAACAGAAACAAGAGGTATCTTCAGACTTCATCAATTTGACAAAGTTGAAATGGTTAAAATCTGCCATCCAGAGCATAGCTGGAAAGAACTTGAAGATATGAGACAAAGAGCAGAAAAACTGCTTGAAATGTTAAAAATACCTTACAAAACAAGCATTCTCTGCACAGGAGATATGGGTTTTGCATCAGCTAAAACCTATGACTTAGAATGTTGGTCTCCTTATCAAGGTAAATATCTAGAAGTTTCTTCATGCTCAAACTGCACAGATTTCCAAGCAAGAAGAATGAATACAAGATTCAGAACCCAAGAAGGAAATAAATTTGTCCATACTCTAAATGGTTCTGGTCTAGCTCTACCAAGATTAATGATTTCAATATTAGAATGTAATCAACAAAAAGACGGTTCTGTAAAAATTCCAGAAGTTCTACAACCTTATATGAATGGATTAAAGAAAATCGAAGCAAAGAAATAATTAATCTATTTTCTCAAACATTCCGTGAGAATGTTCACAAGGCTCATGATCCCAGCTGCAGCCATCTACACAGCATCCTAAGTGCACAGGTCCTTCTTTATGGCTACATATAATTAAAGAATCGCTTTCTTTGAAATTTTTACCGCAGATTTGGCAGTGGATAGTCAAATTTTAGCACCTCTTTAAAAAAATTAACTTGATTAATCATTTAAATATTTTTTGTTATTACTGGTTACCAAATAATTTTTTTAACTCCAAACAATAAAAAACCAAAAACATTTAAATTTCACAAAATTACTGAATTTAAGGGGGAAAATGTCAATATTCAAAGATATGCTAAAATCAGAAGAATCTTTATTTAAAGATGAGATTGCTCTAGATTATGAATTCTTACCTAAACTTCTGCCTTATAGAGAAAAAGAACAGTTCTACTTAGCAAATTGTATTAAACCTTTGTTAACAAAAAGAAATGGTAAAAATCTATTTGTCCATGGAGCACCAGGCATAGGAAAAACAGCTGCAACAAGACATGTTCTAAGAGACTTAGAAAATGAAACAGAAGAAGTAATTCCAATCTACATTAATTGCTGGAAAAAAAACACAACCTACAAAATAGTGCTGGAAATATGTGATACCTTAGGATATAGATTTACACAAAACAAAAAAACAGATGAACTGTTTGGAATAATAAAACAGATGATTAATAAAAAATCAGCTGTTTTTGTTTTGGATGAAGCAGATAAACTAGAAGATTTTGATTTTCTTTATTTTATTTTAGAAGAAATCTATAGAAAATCTATTTTCTTAATAACAAATTTCAAAAATTGGCTTCTAAACTTAGATGAAAGAGTGAGATCAAGACTCACAGCAGAAATTACTGAATTTAAACCTTACAACACAGAAGAAACAAAAGGAATTCTCAAGCACAGACTAAAATATGCTTTTGTTCCAAATATTTGGGAGGATGGTGCCTTTAACTTAGTCGCAAAAAGAACAGCAGAGCTCTCTGACATAAGAGCTGGCTTATATCTGCTAAAAGAAGCTGGCTCAGCAGCAGAAGAAAAAGCAAGCAGAAAAATAACAGAAGAACACGTTAAAACTGCAATACAAAAACTAGATGATTTTTCAGTAAAAGAAAAATCTGATTTAGATCAAGAATCAAGAAATATATTAGAAATTATAAAAAACAATTCAAATAAGAAAATTGGAGAACTTTATGATATTTACAGAAAATACAATGGAGCTCTTTCATACAAATCTTTACAGAGAAAAATAGCAAACCTTCAAAAAAATAAATTTATTTCAATAGAAAAAACAGAAGGAGGCCAAGAAGGCAATACAACAATAATTAAGTATGCTGAAACAAAAAAGCTTACTGATTTCTAAAATAAATTACATGCTTTCCAATGCTTTTTGAATCAAAGGCAAAACTGCTTGAGCTTCTTCTTTTGTCATCCTTCCAAGTTTGCTGAAATTATATTCTCCGCTAGTCTGATTTTTGTTTTGTCTAGAAATCTGAATTTTAGGTGTTCCTTCATTATAAGAGAAAACACTCACAGTTATTTTTGTTGTTTCAAACTCAACACTTTCGCTGAATAATTCTTTATCTAAATTTTTATCAAATGCCATAATATCTACCTCCAAAACAGGATTTTCTAATGCTTTTATATATGTTTTGCTAAAACTTCTAACTATTTTAACCACAACCCACTGGACATTCTGGCGTAGCGCTTATAAAGGAGTTAGACTATTAATATACTAGGTGATAAAAATGTTTGACCCATCAGATACAAGCCATGATACAATAAAAAAACTTTTTCAACAGCAAATGAGAAAAATAACAAAACAAGCCTGTGGTATTGATACATTTGATGTTCAATTTTCTGACGCGTGGATATAGCTAGTTCTAAACCGCCATCTCTAAAAACCTCTGCCACCCCTTCTCCCCAGAGAAGGGGGCTAATTCTATAACATATATTATATTTACAAAAACTTTTTAAAGCAAATATTGATTTTTTAATTAAAATGCAAATATATACAGCTGCAGAAGCAAAATTGAAAAAAGCTGAAATACAAAGCAGAATTGCTAGAGGCCAAATTTTTATTCATCCAACAGATACTATCTATGGTCTTGGATGTAGTGCAAAGCTCTCAAAAGCAGTTAAAAAAATAAGAGAAATAAAACAAAGACCAGATACTCCTTTTTCTATAATGGTCCCATCAGTAGAATGGATAAAAGAAAACTGCGTTATATCAAAAGAAGCAGAAAAATATCTTAAACAACTGCCAGGACCTATAACATTAATACTCAAAACAAAAAATCACCCAGTTGCTAAAGAAGTAGCTCCAGGCAAAGATTCAGTTGGAGTTAGAATTCCTGATCATTGGTTTCATAAGATAGTTGAAGACTTAGGAGTTCCAATAATAACAACATCTGTTAACGTAACAGGTAAAATATTCATGACTTCTTTAGAAAATTTAGATAATGAAATAAGAAAAAAAGTAGATTTTGCAATAGATGAAGGAGAGAAAAAAGGCAGACCTTCTAAAATTATCCATCTCGAAGGAGAAGAAGTTAAAGTTAGAGAAAGATAATATTGTCCTTTCTTAGTAATAAAAACCACAATCTTTATAAAAGGTTAAAATATCTAATTTTAAGGTGTTATTATGAAAATTCTCGCATCAGGAGACATACACGGAGACACAAACCTAGCAAAAAAGCTAGCTGAAAGAGCAAAAAAAGAAAACGTAGACCTAGTCATATTATGTGGAGATTTAACTTATGGAGAACAATCTACAGAAGGTATTGTTGGCCCATTTGTAAAAGCAGGTAAAAAAGTAGTTTTAATACCAGGAAATCATGAAACTATTGCAACAGCTGATTTCTTAGCAGAACAATATGGTGCAGTTAATTTACATGGTTATTCAATAAAATTAGGAGATGTTGGCTTATTTGGAGCAGGAGGAGCAAACCTTGGTTTATTCCAGTTGTCAGAAGAAGAAATATATGATTTATTGAAAAAGAGCCATGAAAAAGTAAAAGACCTTAAAACAAAAATAATGGTTACTCATGTTCATCCAAAAGACTCTATGATGGAAAAATTCAGTAGTTTTGTTACAGGTTCAGGTGGTGTAACAAAAGCAATAAAAGCATTCAAGCCTGATCTATTATTGTGCTCTCATGTCCACGAAGCAGAAGGCATAGAAGAAAAAATAGGTAATACTAAAGTAATTAATGTTGGTAAAGAAGGAAAAATTATAGAATTCTAATTATCAAAAACCCATTGTATATAAACTTGTAAAATTATCATCTTTCATAAGTTTATCTACTTCTCTTCTAAGTTTAATAGTTATTCCAAGACTAGAATCTAAGGGTTTATCAGAAGAAATAACATGCATTTTATGAAGCACATAATGAAAAGCACCAATAGGATTTGAAGCATATACTTTTTGAAATCCTCTTAAAAGCATTGAAACATGACTTTTTTTATCTCTCGCTGCTCTTGCCCAAGCAATAGGTAATATATTTGAAGAACCTGCCACAATTCCATTAGAAGGAACACTTAATCCTAAAATTTCATCTCCAATATGCAATTCACCATTTGCTGTTCCATAACTCCTTGCTCTATCAGAATCACCAGAACTATCTTTCAATTTTGGAATTCTTTCATGCAAAGATAAAGATTGCCATTCATCCAACCCAATATTTCTCCCCTCAGACTTACCAGGATGATTATATAATATCAATTTAATTGTCTTAGTTTCATCAACAACAGTCATTACAGTATCAGTAGCTTTAGGAGAAAAATAAAGAGGCATTAAAACAGCATAATCTGCACCTTTTTCTTCAGCATATTGAGCTAATTCTACAGTTTCATCAAGATTATTCCCAGTTACTCCAATAGCAAGTTCTAAAGGTTTACCATTTCCTTGTATTAACTTTCTAACTTCATCAACAGCTATATCAACTAAACCTTTTTTATCAGAATTTGGAAGGATATAAAATCCTCCTGTAGTTCCTAAAATAAAAATAATATCTGCACCCTTTCCTCTAGCATAGGCATGTTTGATAACATTTCTAAAATCTGATTCTCCTTCTGTTGATATGGTAGGACAAGTTAAAATACTCATTTTAGCTGGCAAAAAAAGAAGTAGTTTAAAAAGCTTAACCTTTCAAAACACCAATAGGCTCCATTCTAACAACTTTAGGAGAAATACCAGATTTATCTACACTTTCAATAACATCATCTACATCCTTATATGCCCCAGGAGCTTCTTCTGATAACACTTTAGGATGAGTTGATTTTGCAGTAATTCCTTTTGCAGCTAATTCTTTCTTAACTGTTTCACCCCAAAACTTCCTTATTGCTGCATGCCTTGACATTCTTCTGCCAGCACCATGACAGCTGCTGCCAAAAGTCTTCTGCATTGCTATTTCAGAACCTTTGCAGATATAAGAAGCAGTGCCCATTGAACCAGCAATCAAAGCAGGAATATCAGGAAATGCTCTAGTTGCACCTTTTCTATGAACATAAACCTTTTGTTTTTTCCCATTTATAGTATGTTCTTCTAATTTAACAACATTATGGCAAATGCCATAAACAGTATGCATTTCCATTTCTTGCCATTTTTTTCCAAAAACTTTCTCAAATGTTTCTCTTATCCAATGTGTCATAACTAATCTATTTGTAAAAGAATAATTAACAGCACATTTCATTGCTGCAAAATAATCCTGCCCCTCTTTAGAATCAACAGGAGCGCATGCTAATTGTCTATCTGGAAGCCCAATATTATATTTTGTAACAGCTTGTTCTTGTATTTTCAAATAATCAGTAGCTACTTGATGTCCAAATCCTCTTGAACCACAATGCAGCATAATCAAAACTTGGTCTTTTTTAGTAATCCCTAATTTATCAGCAAATTCTTTGTCATAAATGTCTGTAACTTTTTGTATTTCAAGAAAATGGTTTCCTGCTCCAAGTGTTCCTAACTGAGCTCTTCCTCTTTGCTTTGCTAAAGCTGAAATCTTAGAAGGGTCTGCCCCTTCCATCATACCATTCTCTTCTAAATGTTCTAAATCTTCCTTAACACCATATCCATTTTCAACAGCCCAATTGCATCCTTTTACCATAACTTTATCTAACTCTTCATCAGTAAGCCTTAGTTTACTCTTGCTTCCAACTCCACAAGGAACTACATCAAATAATGCTTTAACTAATTCTGGAATCTTATCCTTAACCTCGTCATAACTCAAGTTTGTTCTAATAGAATTTACACCGCAATTAATATCAAAACCACAAAGTCCTGCGCTGATCACTCCTTTTTCAGCATCAAATGCAGCTACGCTTCCCATAGGCAAACCATAACCAAAATGAGCATCAGGCAAAGCACAAACAGGTTCTATAACGCCTGGCAATTGGGTTACGTTCATAATTTGGCCAATTGTATCTTCTTCTAGACCATCAATTATAGCTTTATTTCCAATAACCAAACCATTTACATTCATCTTGCCTTCTTTAGGCAATTCCCATTCATAATCATTTATCTGTTTTAGCTTTTCTTTCATACTGACTCAAAAAAACAGATTATTATTTAAATCTACCTCTTAATTAGAAAGATATTTAAATTAAAAGGTGTTGAATATTAGGAAGAGGTGATCTTATGGCTAAAAAGAAATCAAGTTCAATCAAAGCCAAGATTAAAAGTGCTTATGATAAACATAAAGAACAAATTGTAGCTTATTTAATGGAGTTCTTAGAAACAGGTGGAAAAACAGTATTAGAATCATTAAAACAAGTTACTAAAGTAAAAGATAAAATAAAAAAAATTGTTGTGTCAACAGGGCTTGTTTTAGCAGCTTTGGTTGTTGTTCTAATCGGAATAGCAAATTATTTGTCTGCCTTAACTCCAAATTGGCCACCAGGTCTTATGCAGGTAGTTGTTGGTGCAGTTGCTATAGTCTTAGCATTAATTTATGTTAAAACTTAGAATCAGATATCCAAACTAACTGTAACCTTGTAACCTTCTTTTGTTTTTTCTAATTTATATTTATAATAAGTAACAGCCTTAACAACAGTTTCTCCAAGTTCAGGTTTGGCAGTTTCTCCATAAAATTTTGCCCTGACATGGTTTTCATCAACTTCTTTTACTTCAACTTTAGAAAAAAATATGCCTTCAGTATCAACTATAGCAATTATTCCTTGCAGCCAATTAAACATAGTATTTTCTAAATCTTCTCCTTTCATCTCAAATTCTTCTACTTTATCTGCTTTAACTTTATCAATCTGGCATACAACACTTAACAAAGCAAGAGCAGAATTTTCAAAAAGTTCTTTTAAATCTTTCCCATAAGCCTCATACAAAACATCAGAAGTTAAATCCTCAATAAACTTATACTTTACCAAAATTACCAGCTCCTCATAAATATATAACTATATAATAAAGCAATTGTAAAAATTAAACCAATTGCCACAACAATCATAAAAACAGGGTTGCCTGAGTACTGAACAAGTTTAACCATAACCATACTTGTTAAACTATTTTTATCAATTCCTAAAATAGAAAGCATACCGATTAATAATGCAGTTATAAAAATGATTAATGCAGCCTTTTTTTCTCTTTTTTTATAATCAACCATATCTATACCTTTTAGCTAAATCAGCCAAACCTGCTCCTACAGCAGAAGGCATTGAAACAACAACAACTAATTTCAACAAGTTGTTACCATTCCCTACAAGATTATGTATCCCATAAATGTATATTATAAAAAATGAAACTAAGATAGCAACTAAATAAAAAGTTACAAGTCTTTTAAGCCAAAATTGTAAAAATTTTCTTTCTTCTTTAGCTCTTACTTTTTTATAACCAATAAAATAAATTTCAAAAGTCAATATTACTAATGTGGATATAACAATAAGAATTTGCTGTAATGTTGTTAACATGATTGCAACCTCAACCAATAGGCCTTTTAATGCAAAAGTAAGTCCAAATATCAATGAGCCAAAAATAGAATGTATAATATCTTTAACACCAAAAGGTTTAGGTTCTCTTGAAATAAGTTTATTTTTAATAGTTCTAATATCTTGAATAAGTTCTTCCTCTTTTTTTCTTTGCATTTTAGTAAGGTATTAGTTCTACGTCTTGGTTTTCTTCCTCTTTCTTTTCTTCTGACTTGCTTGAACTGTCATCACCAAATAAATTAGTAAAAGCATTTCCAACATCAGATTCAGTTGCTTGGCTTGGTTCTTCTTGAGATGGACTTTTCTGATCAAATACATCTAAACCAGGAGAAGAATCCTCAAAAATATTTTTTTGCTTCTCAATTCCTTTTGAAACCAGAGAACTCAAAAGTGCAACCACTCTTCGTATGTCTTCATGACTGTCCTCTTTTGTATCTACTGTTATTTTCATAATTAGAATTATAGACTACCTCATATATAAATTTTATTCTCAATTATAGAAAAACGTTCTGATAATTCATCCAAATATTATTAGCTACTTCCTCTGCCTCCATTTTCTTTATTTCAGCAATCTTCTTAATTGCTTCAATAACAAAAGCAGGTTCATTTCTTTTTCCTGGATAAGGCGAAAGATAAGGTGCATCTGTTTCAGTAAATAATTGATTGATATTAGCAATTTCAGCTAAAATCTGAAAATGCTGCAATCTAACAACAACAGGAGGAATTGAAAAATACCATCCATTATCAGCAGCTCTTTTTAGCAAATGTTTTCTTCCCATAAAACAATGCAAAATAATCTTCTTTATCTTGCTGCTCTCAAGCATTTCAACAGCATCTAATTCTGCTTTTCTAGTGTGGACAATTATAGGCTTATTTATTTTCTCAACAGTTTCTATAACTTTCTGAAAAACTTCTTTCTGCTCTTTTTCTTTATCTTTTACCCAATGAAAATCTAAACCACATTCTCCAACTGCAGCACATTTATCTTTATTTTCTTTTATCCATTCTAATTCAGCATTAACATCTATTGCCTTAACATCTCTCAAAAAGCCTTCTGCTTCACCTTGTTCTAACTCCTTTGCCAAAGCATCAATTGGATAAAGCCCAAAAGAAGGCCTGATAATATCATATTTTTTTGCTATATCTAAAACAAGTCTATTTGTTGCAGAATTAACACCAGAAGTAATTATTGCTTTAACTCCTGCTTTCTTAGCTTTATCAATAACTTGATCTAAATCATCTTTGAATTTTGCATGATCTAAATGTGCATGAATATCAACTAATATCATAAAAAAGCAGAATCAACTATTATTTATTAAGTTTTGCAAATAATTCTTCTTCACTTAACTCTTCAGCTAATTTTTCCATAGGGCAAATCTCTGATTTATCATCATTTAATATATTTTCAACAATTTTTTCTGCCTGAAACTTAATGCACTTATCATTAATATAATCAGCAGCTTTTTTGCTTGCTAATAAAGCATAAATCTCCTTAACTTTAGCAAAAACTAACAACTTTGCTGCAGCTAAACCAACTACTTTATCAACAACAATAGAACCAATCATCTTTTCTTTATTCTCATTAATGCATATAACAATAGGTCTTAATCTATCTTTTTCAGATTTAAAAATAATATTTCCATCTTTAATTACAATTAATGAGTTATTTCCTAATTTATCTATCATTGTAAGAACTCAAAAAAACAAACTTTTGATTCTTTTAGCAGTCAACTTAGTTGCTAATCCACAAATAACGTTGCTAACTAGCAAAGCTATAACAATAATATTAACATATTTCATAGCCATTCCTGCTAAATAAATATCAGATACCCATAACCAGGGCACTTGTATTGCATAAGCCAAAAGAACAGAAGGCATAACTCCTAATCTTTTTCTCATAAATAATCCTGCAAATCCTCCTAATATCATATTACCTAATGCAATATAAGGATTATTCAATGCAACTGCTGTATATAATGAACCAAGCCCTCCTGATAATATTCCTCCAACAGGGCCATACATAAAAGCAGCTAGAAATACTAAATATTGAAAAAAGTGAATCCTTAATCCAAATAATTGAAAATGAAATATTGCTAAGAAATTAGGAAATACTAATAAAGATATTAATAATAAAATCTTTTTATAATCCCACTCAGTTTCCATACTAAATATATTTCTATATTTCATAGGCAATATAAATTCTAATTTCTTTAAAAAATTTATCTTTTTGCAAAGGTTGCTGCTACTAAAATTGGAAAGGCAATTGAAGCTTCACAATGAACTTTTACTCTTGGAGCATTTGGCTTAATCTTTGCCCAAGTTATTGCTTCTTCTTGATTTCCTCCTGAGTCAGAAGCATCATGTTCTGCAGCAGTTGATATATAAATTGAATAATCAAAACCTTCTCTAAATATCTGTGCATTCAACATATAATGCTTTGATATACCTCCTCCTAAGATAATTCCAGCTGTTTTCTCGCAATTTAAAACATAATCAACTAATTTAACATGGTCTGCAACAGGATCAATAATAAATTCAGGATGTATTTTTCTAAAATAATAAGCAATATCACCTATTGCCCCATCAATAATCCCAGGAGAATAAACAGGGATATTATTCTTATAAGCCCAATAAAGATAAGAATTTTTTTCATTGTATTCTTTTTTTTCTCCAATTAATTTTCCCATCATCCAGCATATTCTAGAAGGAGTTATTGGTTTTCCATCTTTAAGCAGTTCTTCAAATACTTCTCTAATAAAGAATTCAAAATAAGCATAATGCTCATATGTTGTAAAAATATTTCCAATCCTTCCAACGCCTGCATCTAACAAAGGTTCTCCTTTTGCATTAAAATCTCCAACTCTAAAAGGCAAATGTGATTTTATTGCATCCTCTTCAATTCCTCCTCCAGAAGTGCATAAAACAGATATTTTATTATTTTTAGCTAAATAAGCAATAATATCCCTCATACCAGAAGAAATCATATTTGCTGTGAATGAAAGAAATACAGGCACATTTTCCCTAATCATTATATTTACTATACTAATGGCGCTGCCTAAATTAGCAGCCTGTATACCAGAAGTTGACAAAGATTGTACAAGTTCATTAAAATCCACTCCTTTTTCAAAATCATATCCTTTTATCTCAGGAAACTTACTTAAATCAACTGGTTTTCTGATATTATACAATTTTTCATTATAATGTTTTTTATCCATTAAGATCACCTAATTATGAAAGATAAAACTAGAAAAAACAAAGAATCCTTATGAACCGCTTTTTCTAACTGTGTCCATAAATGAAAGAAATAATAAGATATATTTAAAACTATCTCTCCTATATTTCGCAAACTTTATAAATAAAATTAGAAATATATCCTTTTGGGTGATTTTAATGACTATAATTGGATTCAATTTCATAAAAATGAATGTTGAAAAAAAACCTAAAGCTGCTGCAGGAAAAATAAACATCAGCAATAATATCTCTATAACAAATGTTGAGGAAAAAGAATTGGCACTTGGCAAAGCTAAACAAAAAGCCTTAATTTTCACATTCAAATTCGTCTCTAAATACGAACCTGCAATAGGAGGAATAGAGCTTTTAGGCAATATTACGTTTGTAGCAGATCCTACTAAAATCACAGAAATCACAAATAGTTGGAAAAAAGACAAAAAAATCCCTAAAGAGATAATGACAGCAATAATTAACACAGCTTTAAACAAATCCAATATTCAGGCTCTAATATTAAGCAGAGATATAAATTTGCCACCACCAATACCTCTTCCAAAAGTAAAACAAAAAGTCAAATAACAACAGAAAGGTTTAAAAATAACTTCTATATATCCAACCTTATAAAATAGCTAAAAATACTTATTTTAAGCTTTTAAAATGCCAGAAGAAATAAAACTAAAGGTTGCAGAAGCAATCCAAGATGATGTAAATAAAGGTATTGTTAGAATAGACAGCTCTCTAATGAAGCAACTAAGTATAAGATCAGGCGACATTATAGAAATTGAAGGAGAAAGAAAAACAGCAGGTATTGTAGACAGAGCATATCCTGGTGATATTGGCCTTAATATAATCAGGATGGATGGTTTAATAAGAAGAAATGCAAAAACAGGAATAGGTGAACAAGTAACTGTCAGAAAAGCAGAACCAAAAGAAGCAAAAAGAATTGTAATTGCTCCTGCAAGAAAAGGGGTTATAGTAAGAGCTTCTCCTCAAACTTTTAAACAAGGTTTACTTGGAAGAGCAGTTGTTAAAGGAGACATTGTCTCATTAGGAGGCACTGGTAGAAGAAGAACAACAATGACTGGTTCCCCATTCTTTGAAGACATATTCAGAATGCTAGAAGAAGAAAGCCTTTCAGGTTTTGGATTTGGAGATATTAAATTCATTGTTGCTGAAACAAATCCAAAAGGTGTTGCTTTAATATCAGATACAACAGAAGTTGTTTTAAATCCAGAAGCAGTTGAAATAAAAGAAGAAATTATTCCAGATGTTACTTATGAAGATATTGGTGGATTAAAAGAAGAGATTAAGAAAATTAGAGAAATGGTTGAGCTTCCATTAAAACATCCTGAAATATTCCAAAGACTTGGTATTGAAGCTCCAAAAGGAGTTCTATTGCATGGTCCTCCAGGAACAGGCAAAACATTAGTGGCCAAAGCTGTTGCGAATGAGTCAAACTGCCATTTCCTTGTCATTAATGGTCCTGAAATTATGTCAAAATTCTACGGGCAATCTGAAGAAAATTTAAGAAAGAAATTTGAAGAAGCAGAAAAAAACGCTCCATCAATAATATTTATTGATGAAATAGATGCAATTGCTCCAAAAAGAGAGGAAGTAAAAGGAGAGGTAGAAAGAAGAGTCGTTGCACAATTACTTGCTTTAATGGATGGTCTAAAATCAAGAGGCAAAGTAGTTGTTATTGCAGCAACAAATGTCCCAAATATCTTAGATCCTGCCTTAAGAAGGCCAGGAAGATTTGATAGAGAAATCGAAATTGGTGTTCCTTCTAAAGGAGGCAGATTAAAGATTCTAAAAATCCATACTAGAAATATGCCATTAGCAAAAGAAGTTAAGCTAGAAGAAATAGCAGAAATAACTTATGGTTTTGTTGGAGCAGATTTATCAGCATTAGCTAAAGAAGCTGCGATGATAGTTTTAAGAAAAGTGTTGCCTGAATTAAGACTAGAAGAAGATTCAGCAATACCAAAAGAAATCCTTGAAAAACTGCAAATAAATACTGATGATTTTTATCAAGCTCTTAAGACAGTTAGGCCTTCAGCAATGAGAGAAGTTTTAGTCGAAATTCCAACAGTAAAATGGACAGACATTGGTGGATTAGAAAATGTTAAGCAAGAATTAATTGAAGCAGTTGAATGGCCTTTAAAACATCCTGATTCATTTAAACGCATGGGAGTAAATCCTCCAAAAGGTATTTTGCTTTACGGTGCTCCTGGAACAGGTAAAACACTATTAGCTAAAGCTGTTGCAAATGAGTCAAAAGCAAATTTCATACTAGTAAAAGGCCCTGAATTATTGTCAAAATGGGTCGGTGAAAGTGAGAAAGCAGTGAGAGAGGTTTTCAAAAAAGCAAGACAAACTTCTCCTACTATAATCTTCTTTGACGAAATAGATGCCTTAGCACCAAGAAGAGGTATGACAAGTGATGCGCATGCTACAGAAAGAGTTGTAAACCAAATATTAACTGAGATGGATGGTCTTGAAGAAATGCATGATGTTGTTATTATTGCAGCAACAAATAGGCCAGATATAGTAGATCCTGCTTTGTTAAGGCCAGGAAGAT
>JAHWIM010000068.1 GCA_019322535.1 Candidatus Woesearchaeota archaeon | reverse complement strand
ATTTCTCTTTGTGAAGTTGGGATGTAAGTCTTGTCAAGAGTTTTTTCAAGACCTTTAGCGTCTATCCATTCTAAAAAAATTTCAGAAGGTAGATTGTACTTTCCTAAAATTCCTTGATGTAACTTACCTGTGGCCATAGACCTTTTCCTAACAAATTTCTCAATCTTTTCAATTGATTGTAAAGCATATTTTGGAGCATCATCTGGAATTACAGGATAAACTGTTTCTGCTATCTCTACTTGCAAAGCTCTTTTTATTGTAGGTACATAGAATAGTCTATACATAGCTTTTCCAGACAATTTAAAATTTGGACCTATTTCATCTATCTTTTCTGGGTGTTGGCTTGCTATCTCTAAAACAGTAATAGCATCCATAAACTCAGATAATTTTGTTGGTCTTTTTAATTTCTCCATAAAATAATCAAAATATTCTTGAGATATATTTTCTACACCGCCTTGCTGTCTAACCCATTTATCAGCGTCTTCAACCAAAGGACAATCAACTTTTTCAACAAGTTCTTCAAGACCGTCAAGTTCTTTCTCTGCTTTTTTTAATGCATCAAAGAAGAATGGAGATATTGCTTTTCTTCTATATTTCCAGATAGATGCATGGCTCATATCATGTTTCTTTGCAAGTGAATGCTCTCTAGATATGCAAGTTTCCTCACTATTGCTAAGACTATCCTGTAATCTGAATCTTTTTCCAGAAGCAGTTACTGAAATACATTCTGCAATTTCTTCTTCATAAAATTCTCGTAAGACTTGTATTGGATCCATTTTTATTCACCATTATATTTTGCAAGCTGTTCATCTACAACATCTTTTGTTATCTCTAATCTGCTTTCATCTAGGTATTTGCTATCTCCTAATAATCCGTGCAATGCTTTTTCTACTACTCCTTTCAGTGCTCTTGCTCCTGTTTGTTTTTGGTAAGCAAGTTGTGCAATATATCCTACTGCATCTGGTGTAAATGAAAGATCAATTCCTGCTTTTTCAAACAAAGCTTTGTTAACTTCTAGTAAAGAACCTTCTTGAAGATTTAGTATATCTACAAGATTTTCCTCTGTAAGAGAATCTATAGGGCAGACATGCTGAAGTCTTCCAACAAACTCTCTTTTAAGCCCATATCCCACTAATGAGTCTTCATTAAGTGTATATTTTGGAGCTGGTTCTTCTTCTTCTTCTTGTCTTCCAAAACCCATTCTTCTTTGTGGTTTTTGATATTCTAATAAATCTTGGAATGCTCCTGCACATACAAATAAAATTCTTGATGTGTCAATCTCTCCGTAATTCTTTGTTTGAACTGGATCTCCATTAAGCATATGTAATAATTCATTTTGAACATCTTCTCCAAATCCACGTCCCCATCCACGATCTTGGTCTCTTCTTTTGTCAATCTCATCAATAAAAATAACACCTGTCTCTGCTTTTTCAACAGAATCAGCTTTTTTAATTAATCCTTCAAGAACTGTTTCAATAACTTCTGCACCTTTAAAGCCTGTTTGTGTTAATGTAGTTGCATCAACTTCATGGAATGTAACTCCTAGAATATCTGCAACTGTTTTTGCGACATATGTTTTTCCGCATCCAGTAGGTCCTGCTAATAGAATATTTGCTTTTGCTTGTGCAAGTTCTGGATATCTTGATATTAGATAATGTTTGCAGACTGCATCAGCTAAAACTTGTTTTGCTCTTTCCTGCCCAATAATGTATTTATCTAATTCTGCTTTTATTTGAGCTGGTTTTGTAAAGTCTATTTCTGCTGTTTGTTTTTTTGCTTTAGGTTTCTCTTTCTTTTCTTGAACTGTTATTTTTTCTATTGCATCAACTGCTTGGGCTTCATCTTCTCTAACTTCATGCATTACTTGGGCAAAGTTGCAGTTTCCATGTTTTACAGTTGGAACAATTCTTGGTGCGTCTTCATATCTAAAATTTTTTTGATCATTAATATATCTTGTATTAAATACAAATTTTCCTTCACTAATACCTAATCTTTCATACAACTGTGCTAATGAATCCATAAAGCTTGCTATTCTTCTATATTTTTTTCCAGCTTGCTCTTCCCTTCCACTGGTTTTTAATGGTTTAAGATAACATGTGTTCCTCTCCATTACCTTTTTGATTGAGTCAAGAGGTGCATTGATAAATATTTCATAAACAACACCTTCTTCTGTTTTTGTTTCAAAAACTCTTGTTTCAAGACCTTTAAATTCTACATCAAAAGCATCTCTAGTGTTTGTTGCTGTAGGTGAAGAAGTTTTATCTTTTCTTCCTCCTCCAAATAATCTTCTTAAAAAACCAGGTTTTTCTTCTTTTTCTTTTTTTGGAAGAAGTCCTGTTTTGATATATGCACAAAGCCCATTACTTTTTGATAATATTAATTGAGATTCTATTTTTTCAAAAAAATCTTCAAGACATTGTGCATTATTATCGGGTTGTTTTTCTGATAATAAGATTTCATAACGCTCATCACTATCAATTATAGGTTTATGTGAGTATCCTGACATACTTTGATCAATTAGATACGTTTCTATCATTTTTATTTACCTTGTAGAAGTTTTTTTGCTCCTTCATCAAATTGTTTTACATAGAATGCTGCTGCAGGAAGATAAGCAATAGTGTTTTTGTATTTGGCTCTTCCTTTTTTGTCTTTTCCGAAATAGGATCTTGTTCCGCCATGCCATATATACACTCCATCAGGATTCCCTCCTGCTTTCATGCCCATACTCATTGCAAGTTCAGGCATACTTATGTTTGAGTTTTTACCCCAATCTTTTTTTCTTTCCCATGAGCGTATAACCTGGTTGATTGCAAAATCTTTTGCTATGTCTTTAAGCTTGAGCAGCCTTGTGATAGGTATGTTGAACGGAGAATCTCTAGGAAGATGCACACTTATTTTTCCAGGCAATGCTGTCACTGAGTCAATATATGAAATGCATTTATATAATGCAGGATATACAACTCTTTTTATCGCTACTGCTCTTTTTTTTGTAGGGCAAAAGTTACTATCAATCTCTGCTTCAAGTTTAGGATCTAGCTCGTTCGGATTATATCGATCATTTCGCCATACGAGAAAAAGCTCTCCTGCACTCTTGTATTTCCCAGCACGTTCTATGCGATACTCTGGCCTTCCTTTTGTAGTAGCAAACAAAACATCTCTAGCACTGTTGATTGCATCCACAATCTCTTGAGGTGTGTTTTCAGGAATAACTGGATAGATTGTATCTGCTATTTCTAATTGAAGTGCAGTTAGGTCTATTCTTTTCTTTTTTGGGATAAAAAGAGTGTGCAGTGCCTTGGCAGACATCTTTTTGCCTTCTTCAATTCCTCCTATTTTATCAGGATACTGTGCTGCAACTTTTAATGTGTTAATTGCAGCCATAATCATACTAAGTGTTGTTCTTCCAGTTCCATCAAACCAATGATAAAATGATTCTCTTGATATTTCTTCAATCCCTCCGCTTTGCTTCAACCAACTGTGAGCTCTAGCAACTAGAGGAGAATCTATTCTGTCTGCAAGAACTTCAAGACCATCATCTTCAAGTGTTTCTTCTTCCAAAGATTTCTCAGCTTCAACAACTGAATCATAAAATAAAGGTGCTAATGCTTTTTTTCTTAACTTCCATAGCTTAGGATCGTTGATACCTAACTTTTCAGCCACAGAGGATTCTCTATCGATACATGTAGTTTCACCAGTTAAATTGCTGTTTTGGACTCTGAACTTTTTTGCAGCAGCAGTCTCCCTAAGAAAAGCTGCACTCTCTTGCTCGTAAAATTTCATTAAAGCTGTAATTGGATCCATTTTTTATTCACTTGCTACTATTTCCCTAACATAATACGGTGCTTTTGGTGGAGCTAATTCTTTTGGAATGCTGCCTGTTTCTATTCCAAGTTTCAATGCATCTCTTATTTTTAGATGATATATGAAGCTTCCACTTGGATCAGATAAAGGCAAAGAAGTCTCAAAAAGTGTAGAAGTTGGCATAATATAATCAGCATCAATAATTTTATCATTAGGTGAATCTCCTTTTAAGATTCCTTCTAGTCTTTTCTGTACTGTATCATAATCTATTTCTAGAGTTCCTGTTCTAGGCTGATATGGGTCTGCACCATATATTGGAATAATTGTACCTTTATGAAAACCAAGTTCTTTCATCCTGTCATCTAATGGTGTTGAATCTGTCTGGTTTTTTCCAAGAGCAAAATGCAACGCTATTGAAGGCTTATCAATTCCTTGCCAGCGGAGGTATACTGCTGCAACACCGCCATACATAACACCGTCTGTTCCTTGCACAAGGACAGGCTTTGAGCTAAAATCTCCTCCTTTCTTTATCTTTGTCAGATTAGTTACCTGACATATTCTTGACAAATTCCATTCCTGCTCTTCTGACATAAATTTAGTTACTTCATCAATTGACATTCTTTGAATATAATCATGTTTTCTTGCTATTAATTCTTCTGGCATTTTTATTCACCTTTGTTTGAATTCATGTATTTCTTATTTGATATTCTGTGTATGCTACCAAAACAAGATATATTTGATTATGAGATGATGCAGGGTCTTTTAGTTCAGGAATCATTTGACCCATTTTCAACAAAGCCCTATTAAATCCAGCATAATAATCAACTGATTGTAATTTACCTCCATCTACAATTTTTCTAACATTGTTGGCAACATCAGGTTGGTTTTGTTCTATTTCTGGCCAAGCTTCAGCTAATATATCTCCATGTTTGTCTTGATTATCAAAAGGAGTCATTTCTTATTCACCTTTTCTTGTCCAATGCTGTGTTTAATGTGTAAAGTTTTCCTTCTAGCATTAGCGCATCATGAGCCTCTCTAGGTATTGGTACTAGCTCACTATACAGTCCTTCACTCTTAGTCCCTAATTCCATATGGACATGTACATAAACGCTATCATGCATGTCACAGATAGCTGCGCCTTTGATATCATAAAGCACAACTCCTTGTTTGCATGCAAGCTCCTTAAGCTCTTGAAGGCTTATTTCATTTGGTTTTGGTTCTTCTGGCATTTTTATTCATCCCCAAAAACCTTCAAAATGTACAGGAAAAAGAAGTTTTTCAGATAATGGGCTTAAAGCATGTTCAGGTTTATGAGAATACATCATTCTATGAGATATTTGATAAATTT
>JAHWIM010000067.1 GCA_019322535.1 Candidatus Woesearchaeota archaeon | reverse complement strand
CATAATATTAATTCAGCTAATAAACTCTCTTTACTTCTTACAGCTTTTTTACTATCTGGCTGCGTGCTCATATAGCAATAAGCACAATCTCTAATTCCACAGTACCAGCTGAAAAATATTGCTCTTTCAAAACAGGTTTTTTTCATTTTAAAGCCCCTGGCCAGAATTGCACTGGCGACCTGCTGATTACGAATGCTGTGAAAAATGTCAGCCGCAATAGCTGCTATGCTACAGGGGCATGACTTTAGAATTATTTAAGAGCTTTTAAAAGTTCTTCTTTTTTAGGAAATTTCTTTTGGCATTCAAAACAAACTAGATGTTTTTTGCCTTTCTCGTCTTTGATATAAGTACCTACAACTTTTCCTAAGAAAGTTTCTTCAATTTTTTTATTACAAATCTCGCATTTTGCCATAAATATTTACCTTTTCCCTAATTTGCTTTTCACTTCTTGAAAGAATTTCTCAAATTTAGAAGAAAAAACTGCTTCAGTAATATATAAAATTCTTTTAACAGTTTCTTCTCTTGTGTTTTCATTTTCTATATCTGCTTTTAAGGATCCTGTTACATCGGGCCTTGTCATACTCAAAGTTCTAATTAACTGGTTATGATCATCAAATAAAAACTTGGGGGGACAATTATTAAGTATAGATAAAGTAAATTCCTTTCCATTAACAGTTCCTTCTATGTTTACTTCTATATCACACCAACCTGAAGGAAGGACTTTAAGAATCCAGCTAAATGAATTAATTATTATGTTTCTTTGTAGTAGTGTTGGCGATGTTGATTTTTTCTCTAAAACTTTCTCTAAAACATAATGTTCAGCTAAGTTATGTCCTCGAATAATTGCTATCCTAACTTTTTTTTCTCGAAGAGCTTTATTTAAATCTTCTTTTTCAACAAGGATACGACCCGGAATGCGTGCAAGTATATTTGCAGGGTAAATTTTCATTGGAATTACTTTGTCAAGTCCATCAATTTCTTCTGATAAATCGTCAACATCACCACTTGTTTCAACCCATGCTCCTCCTATTTCTTTTACAATGGGAGGATCTAACATTTTTATTCTTGCAGAAGAGAAGGTAAATGGACCTATCCTAAGTTTAATGTCAATTTCATTATGCTTCTTTAACCATAAGATTTTTTTTAGAATGAGTGGATTTAATGCTTTTTTAAGTTCTGGACCAAATCCAAATTCGCTATCGCTAAACTTTTCTTCTAGTTTTTTTTGAGGATAATCATCAGATAATAAATAATCAATATCTACTTTGCCTTTTTTTCCAGGTATTTTAAGTCCTTGAAACTGTTTTAGAACTCCATTAATTCTTTTTTTTAGTTCAGGACTTAAAATTTCAAGAGCTATTTTTATCTCTTTTTGGGTTGGCATGATTAATTATACTTATCTCCTTAATATTTAAATATTTAGTTTTTACAAAGATTTTTAAATATATATTGAATAGACTACAAATATGGTAAAAAGGATAGCTGTAATTGAAAAGGAAAAATGTATCAACGGAAAAGGATGCAACTTTATTTGCGGCAATGTGTGCCCTGTCAATAGGACAGGAGAAGAATGTATTGTTTTAGGTGATGATAACAAACCAATCATCAACGAAGAACTGTGTATTGGCTGCGGCATCTGCCCAAAACGTTGTCCAGTTAGTTGTATCTCTATTATTAATCTTCCAGAACAGTTTGATCAAGAACCAATTCACAGATATGGAAAAAATGAGTTCGAGCTTTTCAATCTTCCAACACCGATCTTTGGAAAGGTTGTTGGAATCTTAGGAGTAAATGGAATTGGTAAATCAACTGCAATAAAAATACTTGCAGGAATTCTAAAACCAAACCTAGGAGATTTAGAAAAAGAAGCTGAC
Organism: Candidatus Woesearchaeota archaeon; assembly: GCA_019322535.1. Classification (GTDB taxonomy): domain Archaea; phylum Nanobdellota; class Nanobdellia; order Woesearchaeales; family WJKL01; genus JAHWIM01. The sequence continues at coordinate 14,276 of JAHWIM010000067.1, read as the reverse complement.
ATAGACCAATTAATAGAATATTTCAAAGGAACAGAATCCCAACTATTCTTTGAAAAAATAAAACAAGGAGAAATAAAAATCAGCTATAAACCACAGCAAGTTGATTTAATTCCAAAAGCTGAAAAAGGTAAAGTCAAAGATTTGCTAAAAAAAGTAGATGAAAAAAAGCAATTAAATAAGATTGCAAAAGAACTTCAGATAGAAAATATTCTAGACAATGACATAACAAAAATCTCTGGAGGAGAACTCCAAAGAGTTGCAATAGCTGCAACAGTTCTCAAAAAAGCAAATCTATATGTTTTTGACGAACCAACTTCTTATTTAGACATAAAACAAAGAATAAGAGTTGCTAAGTTTATTAAAAATTTAGCAGATGAAAATACCGCTGTCTTAGTTGTAGAGCACGACTTAATAATTCTAGACTATATGACAGACCTAGTCCACATAATGTATGGTAAACAAGGCGTATTTGGTGTTGTTTCACTCCTAAAACCAACAAGACAAGCAATTAATGTTTATCTTTCTGGTTATCTTAAGGAAGAAAATGTAAGATTCAGAGATCATGTAATTAAATTTGAAGCAAGACCTCCTATTAAAAAAATTGCTGCTAATGTCCTAACTTCATGGAAAGATATAAAGAAAAAATTAGGCAAGTTTAATCTTAAAGCAAGTGAAGGTTCTATCTACAGAAAAGATGTTGTAGGGATCTTAGGAGAAAATGGAATTGGTAAAACCTCTTTCGTAAAAATACTCGCAGAAGTAGAAAAACCAGATAAAGGAGAAGCCACTAAAAAAGTAACAGTCAGCTATAAACCCCAATACCTTGAATCAAGTTCAGACGAATTAGTAATAAATGTCTTACACGAAGCAATACAAAAATATACAAACCAAATAATAAATCCCCTTAACATAAAACCATTATTAGATAAAAAATTAAATGAGTTATCAGGCGGAGAACTGCAAAGAGTTTCAATTGCTTTGTGTCTATCAAAAAAAGCTGATTTATATCTATTAGACGAGCCTTCTGCTTATTTAGATGTAGAACAAAGATTAATAGTATCAAAAATAATTAGAGCAGTTATGGAGCAAAGAGGTTGCTCTGCTTTAATCGTTGACCATGACTTATTATTTATTGATTATTTGGCTCAAAGACTTCTAGTATTTGAAGGAATTCCTGCAAAACAAGGTGAAACAAAAGGACCATTTGATATGGAAGAAGGAATGAATCTTTTCTTAAAAGACCTTGAAATAACTTTTAGACGTGATCCAGAATCAAATCGTCCTAGAACAAATAAAGAAGGTTCTGTAAAAGACAGAGAACAAAAAACAAAAGGCAAATATTACTATGTATGAAAAAATTATCAAAAAAAGAACAATAAGATTGTTTAAACAAGAACCTGTTGATTACAAAATTCTAGAAAAATGTATAGATGCTGCAAGACAAAGTTCTTCTGCAAGAAATTCACAGCCATTAGAATATATTATTATTGATAACAAAGAAACCCTAAAAAATATATTGCCCTTATTGAATTTTGGTGGATTTATCTCAGAAGACAAAAAAGCAAAAAAAGGATATGAGCCAACAGCAGTTATTATTATAATAGTAAAATCTGGTTCTGAAGATTATTACAAATATGATGTAGGAATCGCTGCACAAAATATCGCCCTAGTTGCTTTTGAAAACAATATAGGTTGTTGCATGATGGGTGCAGTACAAAAAGAAGAAATAAAAAAAGCATTAAATGTTCCTGATGATTACTTTGTTGACTTAGCAATTGCCTTAGGTTATCCAACAGAGCAACCAGTTGCAGAAGAAACAAGCAAAGAACCAGAATATTACAGAGACGAAAAAGGAATTCTCCATATCCCTAAAAGAAAATTAAAAGAGGTTGTTCATAGAAATAAATTCTAAGCATCTCCTTTACTTTCTCCTTTAACAATCCCTGCTGCAATTATATGGGCGGCTCTAATTGGTTCAGGCAATAAGCTTCTTGTGCAGCTTATCTTCAAGATCTTTTCTGTATCTCTTAAACTAATTCCATTAATCTGAACATAAATCTCGCCAACCTTGTAAACTTTACCAGCCTTCTCGATTAATCTAAATTTCTTCTCTTTTCTTAACTTCTTCAATGTTTCTTTTATTTTCTTAAAATCAGGCATCCTTCTGATAACAACTATAACAGGAATCTTTGTTTTTTTATTCAGTTTTTCAACATCAACAACATTAAATCCTCCAAGAGCAATTCCATCTAAGATTATTGCTTGTAATTGGGGCTTAAACTTGCATTTGTTTATCATCATAATTAATTTATCAGTTGCATCATTGCCATCAACCTTAACTTTTGTTGACAATAAACCATCTAACCAGCTTCCCCCTCTAAAAACAGTTCCTATTACTAAAACATCTCCTCCTTTAAACTTATCAAAAGGAGCATCATCAATTCCTAATATGCGAATTTCTTTTTTCATTCTAATACCTCCAAAATTTTAATTTTGGATGGTCTGGAATGCGAAGTCATTCCAATACTTCTACATCATCAACTATTCCATCTGAATCTAAATCAACACCTTCAACAACTTTTGCCATAACTTTATTATCATATTTATTTCCTTTTATAATCTCTGCAAAATATTTCAAAAATGCAATAGTAACAGCTTTTGTTCCAGCATATCTTTTACCAGCAATAACTAAAATAAATTTCTTGCTGTTAAAAGGATTTTTCATTTTTACAATAACTCCGGTCTCATCTGTATGATATTTTTTTTCAGACAAACTAGAAACAACATTCCAATTATCTTTTTTATCAAATTTTATAGGCATCCTATTATTTATTTTATCTGTGATAGTATTAACAACAGGTCCACCAATTAAAATCAAATTATCCTCTAAATCTTCTGTTCTTGCTTCTGTATCTAGTTTAACATTCAAACTAGGAACATAACTTAAAAAAGTACCTAAAAATAAAGCCAAATCAATTCCATAATAACCATCTCTGCTTCTTGCTTTTTCAGGACCATGTGGATCAGGACTTCCAACAATAACAGTAGCATTTAATTTACCATCTTCTATAAAAGGTTCTAGAAAATCACTAGGTTCTTCTTCTAACCCTGCAATTTTTTGTGTTTCTTCAAAAGGGCTGAATTTAAAATAAAAAGCTGGTTGAACAGTTTTATAAAAGTTAGCAATTGCTCCCCCAATATTCCTTCTTCTTACAACCTCAATTAATCTTGCTTTTTCTAAATTTCTAATATGATAGTATATCTTCTGTTTATCAACCTTCAGTTTCTTAGCTAATTCTGCAGGATAACTTGGTTTTTTAGTAAGTTCAGTCAATATAGCTTGAGCTAAACTAGACTTTATAGATTTTAATTGCTTTAAATGAATCTCTTTTGCTGATAATGAACTTATTCCGTTTTTGGTTTTTTTTACTACAAACATCGTCTATACCAGTAAAATTTTTTTTTTAACGTTATTATAAATATTTTAATAACACTTATATATAAGTTTTTTGGTTTTTTAAGCAGGTGATATCCCATGAAATATAGAAAAGCAACACCAAAAGATCAAAAAAGAATAGCAGAAGTACTTTTCGAAAATTACAATATCAAAACAAAAAAAGAAGCGCTAAAAATAACAAAAGAAGAATTTGAAAAAGGTTTTCATTATGTTATAGCCAATAATAATGGAAAAATAGTAGGAATAGCATGCTGGGCTATGCACGGCAGGCCTAAACATAAACTTGCACACTGTGCCAGAGTTGCTGTACTTCCAGAACATAGGGAAAAAGGTATTGCTAAAAAGCTATTCAAAAAGATGGTCCAGGAAGCAGATAAATTCTATAAATCACAAGGCCAAAAAATGAGAAAAATGTATGCTTATGCACATTCCTCAAATAAATTAGCACAACAGTTCTATAAAAGAAGAGGATTTATTCTCGAAGCAAAATTAAAAGACCACTACTATAAAGGCGAGGACGAATATATTTACAGTATGTTTTTCGAATAGTGATTAAAATGTTAACAGAATCATTTTCAGGAATAAGAGGTTTGTTTACTAAAGACTTAACTAAAGAAGTTATTGAAAACTATGCATTAAGTTTTTCAAATTTCTTAAAAAAGAAAAATCCTAAACCTTTAATACTTTTAGGTATGGATACAAGACCCAGTTCTCCAATAATTAAAGAGGATATGAAAAGAATCTTTATTAAACAAGGAATAGATGTTTATGATGTTGGATTTAATTCAACACCAGCAATACAGCACGGAGTTAGGTTCTACAAAGCTGATGGTGGTGTCATTATATCTGCTTCTCACAATGAACCAATCTGGAATGGTTGGAAATTTTTAAGAAGCACTGGCTCTGTACTAAAACCAGCAGAAATCCAAGAAGTAATTGACAATTCAAAAAACCCAAAAAAAGAAGAATTAGAAGCAAGAGGAAAATGTGAAGATAGGGGTGCTGAATTAAGAAAAAGTTATGTTGACTTTATTCTGAGTATAGTTGGAGAAAAAGGAATTCTTAAAATTCAAAATGCAAATTTCAAAGTAGTTGTAGATCCAAACGGAGGAGCTGCTGCAACAATTATAAAAGAACTTCTTAAGAGACTAAATATAAAGGTAATAGAAAAGAACATGGAATTAGGTGTTTTTAACAGATTAATAGAACCCAATGAAAAATCACTAGCTTATCTTTCTTTTTATGTAGAAAGTCTTCAAGCTGATATTGGCGCAGGATGGGATTGTGATGGTGATAGAGTTGAATTAGTTATTCCTAATAGTTCAAGATTTTCTAAAGAGCGTGGCAGAATGCTCTCTGGACAATACATTTTAGCACTCCTTATAGAAGCAGTTTTAGCAGATTATAAGGGAAAAAATAAAGTAGTAGTGATTAATGATGCAACATCCAGCCTAATAAAAGAAGTAGCTAAAAAACATGGAGCAAAAACTGTTGAAGTTGAAGTAGGAGAAATTAACGTCGTAGATAAGATGGATGAATTAAAAGCCCCTGTAGGAGGAGAGGGTTCTAGTTCAGGAGGAATCTTTCCACCATCCAAATGTAGAGATGGTGTTCTATCCCTAGCAATCATTTTAAGACTTATGGCAGAAAGAAACAAAAAAGTTACTGAAATCTTAGAAGAATTTCCTGCTTATTTTAATTCAAGATCAGATATTAAATGTGATCCAGATATAGCTATTAGATTAAGACAAAGATTAGAGCAATATTGGAAAAACCAACCACATATCAAAGAAATAAGAAAAACAGGAGATGAAACAGGCGGCCTTAAAATAATTAGAGAAGAAACAAAAGAAGGTCCTGGATGGATATGGTACAGAGCTTCAAAAACAGAAGCAGGTCTTTTCAGAATTATTACAGATACCAAAGATAGAGAATATTCTGAAAAACTTCTTGGAATGGGTGAAAAAGCCTTTAATGATTGTGTAACTGATATTCAGCTAGGATCAGGTGATTTATTAGAGTCAGAGGATTTTGTAGAAACTTCTGAATAAAGAGTTGAAAATGACAAAAGCAGTAATAATGGCAGCAGGTAAAGGAACACGAATGCTTCCTTTAACAGAAAACATTCCGAAAGTTTTGATAGGAGTGAATGAAAAGCCTTTCTTATATTATGTTATTGAAAATCTAAAAAAAGCTGGATTTGATGAATTTGGAATAATTGTAGGTTATCTCAAAGAAAAAATTGCAGAGTTTGTAAAAGAAAATAACATTAATGCAATATTAATAGAACAAAAAGAACAACTAGGAACAGGCCATGCAGTAATGCAGGCAAAAGAATTCTGCAAAAATGAGAATTTTATTGTTTTAGGAGGAGATAATCTTTTCTCAATACAAGATCTTAAATCAATAAACAATCAAGATGAATTTTGTTATGCTGTTGGAAAAGAAATGCAAGGAGATGTAAGCAAATATGGTGTTTTTGTAATCGAAGGCGACAAATTAGTTAAGATAGAAGAAAAGCCAGAAATTCCACCAAGCAACATAATCAACATTGGTTTGTACAAATTCACTCCAGAAATCTGGACTGCTTTAGATAAAATAGAACTTTCTCCAAGAGGAGAATATGAATTAACAGATGCAATAACAATTCTTGCTCAACAAGGAAAAGTAAAAGCACTAAAACTAAAAGACTATTGGCTTGACCTTGGATGTAAAGAAGACATTCCAAAAGTAGAGGAATTTTTAAAGAATATAGAAAGGTGATTGTGATGTGTGGAATAATTGGTTATAAGGGATTCAAAGATGCTAATGAATTAGCTATAAGAGGATTAAAAAAACTAGAATATCGCGGTTATGATTCCTGGGGTGTTGCATTAAAATATGACCATGAATTAAAACTAATAAAAAAAGTTGGAAAAATAGGCGAAGAATGTGAAGATTGCTTTGTAATAAAAGATGCAAGAATTGCAATAGGCCACACAAGATGGGCAACCCATGGACAAGTAACTGAAGCAAACTCCCATCCTCATACATCTACAAAAAAAGATATCGCTGTTGTTCATAATGGAATTATAGAAAATTATGAAGAACTAAAAAATGAATTAACTGAAAAAGGATATAAGTTTATTTCTCAAACAGATACAGAAGTAATCCCTCACTTAATAGAAGAATACTGTAAAGATAATGAATTTGAAAAAGCTGTAGCACTTGCATTAAAACGATTAGAAGGAACATTTGCAGTAGCTATCCTTAATAAAAAATCAGATAAAATAATAGCAGCAAAAAAAGCTTCCCCGTTAATTTTTGGATTAGGAAAAAATGAATATTTTATTGCTTCTGATATCCCTGCATTTATAGAATATACAAAAGATGTCATATTTCTAGAAGATGACGAAATGCTAATCATAAATGACAATTACAAAATCCTAAACTTTGAAACAGGAAAAGAAATCAAAAGAAAAATTGTAAGAATAGATTGGGATGCAGAGCAAGCACAAAAAGGTGAATTTGAGCATTTCATGCTAAAAGAAATTTTTGAGCAGCCAACTTCAATACAGAATACAATAAGTTCTAGAATAAAAGACGACAAAGTTGTTTTTGAAGATTTTAAATTAACAGATTATTATCTTGGATCAATAAATAAAATATCTATTATTGCCTGCGGAACTTCATGGCACGCTGGACTGATAGGAAAATATACCTTAGAAGCATTAGGAAAGATTCCAGTAGAAGTAGACTATGCATCTGAATTCAGGTACAGGAATCCTGTTGTTGACGAAAAAACATTAGTAATAGCAATAAGTCAGTCAGGAGAAACAGCAGATACTATTGCAGCAATAAAAACAGCAAAATCAAAAGGAGCAAAAGTTCTCTCTATCTGCAATGTTATTGGAAGCACTGTTCCAAGAGAATCAGACTCAACTATATATACAAGAGCAGGCATTGAAATTGGAGTTGCTTCAACAAAAGCATTTACAGCACAATTATCAATATTATATTTATTTGGGATCTATCTAGCCCAATTAACAGGAACATGGCCAAAAGAACATCTTGTTGGAAGATTAGCAGCATTAAAGAAAATCCCAGAAAAAATAGATTTTATGTTAAAAGAAGATAAAGATGTAATTAAATGTGCAAAAGAATATTACCGCAAAACAAACGCCCTCTATTTAGGTCGTGGAACTAGTTATCCAATTGCTCTTGAAGGCGCATTAAAATTAAAAGAAGTTTCTTATCTCCACGCAGAAGGTTATCCAGCAGCTGAAATGAAGCACGGCCCAATTGCATTAATAGACCATGAAATGCCTGTTGTTGTAATTGCTGTTCAAGATGATTCTTATACAAAAATTAAAAGTAACATGGAAGAAGTAAAAGCAAGAGGTGGAAAAATAATTGCAATTGCTACACAAGGAGATGAAGAAATCAAAAGACTTGCTGATCATGTCCTATATGTTCCACAAACATCTGGTCTATTATACCCTTTCTTAACAGCAGTTCCATTACAGTTATTAGCATATCACATTGCAAAATTCAGAGAGTGTGATATTGACAAGCCAAAAAATCTTGCAAAATCTGTAACAGTTGAATAAAATGCAAATAAGAAAAGCTGACCAAGAGGATATAAGAAAACTTATGCCTTTATTGCGTCAATTAAGTCCTGGTCCTGATGAAGATGATTTAGATCAACTTAAGCAAATATCAGATCAGATAATAAAAGATGAATATCATTATCTTTGTGTTGTTGAAGAGGACAATGGAATAATAGGCAGTGGTACCTTGCTAATACAAAAGAATCTTTCTCATGGAGGAAGGCCATATGGGCATATTGAGAATATAGTTGTAGATATAAATCATAGAAAAAAAGGCATTGGAAAAGAAATAGCCCGACATTTGATAGAAAAAGCCAAAGAGAATAATTGTTACAAAGTAATTCTTGATTGTAAAAAAGAAAATATTCCTTTTTATGAAAAATGTGGATTTAATGATACAGGAGAAGTTGAAATGAGAATAAGTTTTGAATAAATCCTATATCTTTCTAACAAAAGTCATAAATCCACTATGTCCAATTCCTCTAGAAACAGGCCTTACTTTTCTTTCACTAACTTCCCAATTTCTTTCAATAATTTCTACTGTTTTCAAAACAATAAAACTATCGCTTTTAGAAATAGTATTCACAAAATCCATTACTTGTGGCACTGAAGGTGAGTAAGAAACAAGAAAACCACCAATCTTCAAAGCCTTTTCAGCACTCCTTATCGCGTTCCATGGCTCAGGAACATCTAAAACAATTAAATCAACTTCAGTTTCATCAATTCCTTGGTAAATATTTTTGTTCTTAATTTTTAAATTCTTTAATCCTAAAAATTTAATGTTATCTTTTACAACCTTAATATATTCTTTATCTATTTCATAACTAATAAATTCTTTAACTAGATTAGCTAAAAACAAACAAACTCCGCCGCTTCCACTTCCAGCATCAACAACTTTGCTCTGTTTATTGATTCCAGTTTCTGCAATAAGGAAACCAATATCTTTTCTAGGAACTATTTGAGGAATCCTTTTTATTCTCTTATATAAATCAATAAAACTAGGCTCAAGTAAAATAAATTCCTTTTCTTTATTTGTCTTTATTCTTGTTCCTGGTTTTTTCTTTAAATCTTTTTTAGAAATAACACCTTCTGTACAATGAAAATCTTTGCTTTCATCTTCAACAAAATAAAATCTTTCTCTAGAAATAACTACTTGTTTGCCTAATTCTTTCACGTACTGTTTTTTTTGTTTTTTAACTAAAAGCTTTGCCATTGGAAAAAAGCAGGGGTAGGGATTTGAACCCTAAATTAAGCGGGTTGCAGCCGCTCCCCTTAGCCGGATTTGGGTACCCCTGCGAGCGTTAGCGAGTAGGGACCAGGAAATCTCTGATTTCCGCTGCCCCTGCGAATATAAACCCAACGACTATGAAAAATATTTCTTATATAAATCTTTCTTATATCCATTAAATTTATAAATAATATTCTTAAACTATAGACTAAGGCCCTGTAGCCTAGTCTGGATTCCTTATGGCTAGAAAAGGCGACAGCCTTCTAAGCTGTAGATCAGGGGTTCGAATAGTTTTCGCTTGCGGAAACGACCGAGAAGCGAAGCTTCGAAAGTCCCCTCAGGGCCATTCTATTTCATAACAGTAGAAAAATCTTGTTCAATTTTTTTTCTAGAATGTTGAGTGCATTCTTTTTTTCCTTCCCAAAAATACCAGCATTTGTTACCCTGCGTTTTCCACACAACACAGCCATCACAGCAAATAGGTAGTTTCTCTTCACTCATGGTAACCACGATTTAGGATTTTTTAATTTCTTAGGCAAATATTTCTCAATAACATAATTTAATCCCCATTTAGCAAGAGCTTGTTGTTCTGCTCTTACTTTCATTTGAGCCATTTGTTTTAAAGCTTTTCTCCATTCTCTATAATGTTGAATAAAAGGATCATTCTTTAGAGCATCTTTCAGCCTTTTAACATCAACATCCTTTAATGGGTGTGTTGGTAATTTATAATCAATAATATCTTGTGGCGTTATACCTATAAATTTTGCGTTTGGAACACAAAAATATTCATTAATATGTGCAGCATTTCCTGAACCAACCTTTAATGTTCTGTAAATATTTGCATATCCATAAGGATCTCCATCAGTAAAAACATAAACAGGTATTTTCTTATCCTCGCTTAATCTTCTGATAAATCTCCTGCAAGCTCTTGTAGGAACTCCTCCCATTGAAACTAAAATACAATTTGCTTTTTTCCAATATTTATGCTTAACTAATCTTTGAAACATACCTGCTGTCTCAATAGCTAAAACAAATTTTGCATTTGTATCAAATTTCAAATGCTCAATAGAAATAGGAATTGAATAAGCTCCAGAACCAAATTTAGTGCAGTCAATCTTAAGCTCTTTTCCAGTGTCAGTATCTTTGTCAATAACAATTAATTTTCCAGCAACTTCTCCTCCTTTTTCTTCAGGAATAAAACCAAGTTGTTCTCTATTAACCATCATCATTGCTTCAACATCATCCATAACAGAATCTGAATCAGACTGCACATTAAATCTAGCTTCTGCCCAGTTTTTACTTACATAATATGCCTCTCTTTTTGTAGCAATATCATCTGATTCAACTAATTCCTTGCTTAAAGCCATCATTCTTAGTGTCTGTGCAAAAGTTTTTACTGTTCCAGCTGTCAAAGTTCTGCTTTTTGTTTTTCCTATTAATTCAAAATAACCATCTTCAGGATCATATTTGACATTAGTTAAACTTCTAAGAGGACTAACTAGTTCTGGCTGTTTTTTCTTTAGTATCATCTTATAAATCCCAGTAGCAAGTTCCTTAATCTTTGGCACAACCCCTGATTTATTTTTTTTCACTAGCTTCACCTTTTTCAGTTTCTTTCTTTTCTAAAGCAAGTTCTTCATCATATTCCTCTGTTCCAACCTTAATTTCTTCTAGCTTGCCTCTTGATTTTTCTAGTATTTGTTTTAATAATTTTTCAACTTTTTTTTCATCAGTTTCTTTTAAATCAATTATTTCCTTCAAAGCAGCCCCTACATGGGGAATATAAGTCTCAATATAACTTCTTTTTTCACTTTCAGCAACAATATGTCTTTTCTTTCTTACGTAGATTGATAATTTTCTTCCACATTCCTGCAAAGCGAGCTTGACTTCTTTTATAATCTCAGGATAATGAGCAATTGCTTCTTTACTTTCAGAAGTAAAAGGAACCCAAACAGATGCTATATGAACAACAAGTGTGCAAGGACCTATTGGCAATGCCCCTCTGCTTTGACTTAAACCATAAGGTTTCCAATTTGTATTAACAACAGATTTGGTCACAGCACAAGCTCCTTGTTGATAAAGCAAAGGAACTCTATTAGCATATCTCAACAAAGTTATAGGCTCTTCAGCCTTTTGCTCTCCACCATAAGCAACTCCTGCTTCAACAATAAATGGATTTCCCCTATAAACAGCAGGCGGTCTTGTAACAGCAGCATAAAATTCAGCTTTAATCTCTTTCTTCAGACCTTTTTCAAGTTCTTCAGCACCAATAGGGCTTATACAATCAGTAGGAGGATTCATAATCTTTGTTTTCTTTATTCCCTGCTCAAGTTTTTCAGTCATTTCTCTTGTCATTTTCTTTGGTTTAGTACTTGGTAATAAAGCTGCATTCTCACAAATAGATTTAGCAGTGCCGCTTCCAACTCTGCTAAATTCAGTCATAAGAAAACTTTGTAATGTTCTTGCTTTTGTCCAAGAAAGCATTTTAATTAATCTACCAAGCTCAACACCATAGGGATGGGGTTTTATTTCCTTGGGTTCTTTTGGCAACTGATCTGTTGCTCTAGGAAAGATAATTTGTTCTGCATTAGGATTAGTATAAATTATTGTTAAATGTGGATTAACAATAGCAGTTTGTTTAATATAATTATCAACACTCTGCCCTTTTTTTTGATAAGTTCCTTCTAAATCAATCTCAACTTTAGTTCCATGTTCTTTGTCCCATTTAACTTCATCTTCTTTTATTATCTTAGGCTCGTTTTTTCTTGTATCAATTATCAATTCATAATAATGTGCCGGGCTTTTAGGAGAAATTCTACTTATTATTCTAATAGGTCTTCCTGTAGTTAACTGCCCATATAAAGCAGCAGCAGAAATACCAATACCTTGCTGCCCCCTGCTCATCTTTAGAGTATGAAATTTACTTCCATAAAGCAGTCTTGCAAATATATTTGGGATTTGTTTTTTTACAATTCCAGGACCATTGTCTTCTATGATAATTCTAAATCTATCAGATTTTGTGGTTTTTTCTTCTTTTACTTCTTCACTTACTAAAGTTTGTTGTCCAACTTCTTCTTTTTCAATTTCTTTTTTTGACATTGTCATATCAATAATCTCAACACTAATCTCTGGCAGTACTTTAGCTTCTTCACAAGCATCAATAGCATTATCAACAGCTTCTTTAACAGTAGTTAGTAAAGCTTTTCTTTTATTATCAAATCCTAATAAGTGCCTGTTTTTCTCAAAAAATTCAGCAACAGAAATCTCTCTTTGTCTTTTTGCTAATTCAATAGCTATTGGTTTTTTGCTTTCTGCCACTATTCAACACCCATCATCGTTTTTCTCTTCATTGTTCTTCTGCGTTTTTCTAACCATTTATAAACGTTTCCATGCGGGCTTCCTTTAAGAATATCTTCAACTGCTCTTCTTGCAACAGTAACATTCTCAGGCTCTCCAATAAGTCCAATGGTCTTTCCATATACACTAATGTAACATTCAGTCAAATCCTCGACTGTCTTTCTGCTTTTTCCACTCTCTCCTATAACTCTTCCTTTTAATCTAATAGTTGTATTTTTATTTTTTCCAGCAAAATCTTTTATGTCAATGATTTCTAATGTATAATCTCCTTTCAACAACAACATCGCTACTTCTGGATTAAAGCCCCTTCCAATTGCTTTTATAACCTCTCTAGAATTAAATAAGCCAAGAGCATCTTCTCCTGATATGAATACATCTCCTTCTTTTGAATCAATTTTGATTTTTGTTTTAGTTTCTTCTTCTACCAGTTTCTTAATTTCTCCTTTTTTTCCAATAAGAACAGCTATCCTGTCCTTTGGTATCCTTAACTCATACCCATATTCAGCCATTTCTTTTTTTCACCTTTTCTAATACAGTTTCTTCATTAACCTTCAAACCAATTTTTCTAAAAAAATTACATATATTCTTGATATCTCTTTGCAAAAACTCATCAGCTCTTGGATTTTCTAATGGAGTACATTGTGAAAAATCAATAAAAACAGGCTCATCACTATAATTAAGTATATTAAAATGGGATAAATCTGCATGAACTAGCCCTGATTTATATAATTTTTGAGTGTTTTTAATAACCTTATCAAAAAACTTTTTCTTGTTCTTGGGAAGTTTATCTTTTAATTTAGGAGCTACTTCTTTATCACCAATAAACTCTAAACAAAGTACATTATTCAAAAATGCAATTGGTTTAGGCACACTAACACCAGCATTTCTTGCCTTAATTAAATTTCTATACTCTCTTTGTGTCCATGCAAAAACAATCTTTCTCCTTTGTTTTTTCAAATCAATATATCTAGGATCATATTTGATATAATCATACATTCTGTTAAAATCACAAGTTTCTAATCTGTATATCTTTATTATTATATTTTCATCTCCTTTTTTAGCGCTAAAAACATTGCTTTCTTTGCCAACAGAAATTGGGCTCTTCAAAGTCTCAAAATGACCTTGGCTTGCTAGTTTAAATAAAGTTCTAAAAGTAAATTCATCAAATACGTTTCCCCAAACTTTCCATTTTTCTTTGCTTATTTTTGGCATATTGAAACTAAGATTCAACCAGTTTATAAAGATTTGTAACTAAAAATCATTAAAATAATCACTGAATAGTGGATAAAAAGCAAAACATTTAAATAATACTTATTATTACTACCAAGTAACAATATCTAAACACCTCTTCCCCTTAAAGCCTTCGGGCCTTGAGGGGTTTTCATATTTATGTGAAATTTTTTTCACATAAAAACCCCCTTTTTCCCTGGCAAACGTCAAGTTTGCTAGGGTTTTTTTTAATAAACAAAAAGATTTATAAACATCTAAACAATATATATTACTATTGAAATTAAGGTTAAAAACCTTTTATTTTAATTAAAAAATAAATAATAGGGGCCCGTCACGAGAGTACTCAAGGGAGCATACGGCAAATCCAAGCAAGGAGCTTGGGAGTTAGTGTTACGGGCTACAATTCATTATAATT
>JAHWIM010000066.1 GCA_019322535.1 Candidatus Woesearchaeota archaeon | reverse complement strand
ACATTATAGCTTTGTCCTGGCTTGAGTTTATTAAACAATGAATTCCAAGCATCTTCAAATGCTTTGAATCCGTGGCTTACTACTGTATCTTGCTCCCATAATGCATCAAAATAAGTTTTGAAGTTTTTATATAATAATTCAGATTCAATCTCAAAGCACATCATTTCTTTGCCCCACAAAAACATTAGAACTTTGTTGCCTTTGTACAAATTAATCTGCATTGGGCTTGAAAAGTCAGGAGGCAATTTTTTAGCATTTGTATGTTTCATATCAGGATCACCAGTATGAGTGAATTCGTAGATAGTTTCTTTAAAATCATCAGGAACAATTAAGAAATTACCTGTAACTTTTTTCTTTATTCTATTGGTTGTATATTTCATAAACCAATCTCTTAATTTCTTGCCTCCAAAGCCGTATGTTGCTCCTAAAACATAATATTCTTCTCCTTCTTTGTACTGGTCAAGCATTGACATAAATCTGTCAGTCGCAGCTTCAAATCCCTTATGGACTTGTACATCTTGTTGCCATATTGATTCAAATTGTTTTTTGAGTGATTGAGTAATTTTTTCATTGTCGATTGTGATTACTGTAGGTGTTTTTTCTTGGATAGACATAATTGTTTTAGTCTTGAAAGGGAATATCGCAACAGGAGAATCAGTTTTGTAAGGAAGAAACTTTAATTCGCCTTTTTCAAAGACTTTTAATCCTTCTGCTACTTTTCTTGTTCCTTCCTGGAAAAGTAGCCTTCCTTTTACTCCTTTAGCTTTTCTTTTTTCATGGAGTCTTTTGAATAATTCTATATATTCCTTTTCATCACCTTTTGGCCCATACCCTGCTCCTAATACATCCCAAGTATCTCCTGCTTTCATTTTTTCAAGAAAGCTATTCAATTCTCTTTCAAATGCTTTAAATCCCTTACTAACTTTTACATCTTGACCCCATAAGGTATCAAAGTAAGTTTTAAAAGTGTCATAAACTTTTTTATCTTCGATAGTAAAAACAATAGGTTCTTTTTCCCTCCAAACAATAATCAGGATTTTATTCTTAAAAAAGTTGAATTGCAATCCTTTGTATACTACTTGAGGCAAATATTTGACCTCAGACAATATAGTATAGTTATCTTTAAATTCTTCAACATATTTTTCAGTTCCAGATATGAACAAGAATTTTGATTTTACTCCTTTTGCTTGTCTTCTTTTATGAAAATCAACAAGATAATCATATATTCCTTTCTGACCTCTATCAGCAGCACCCATCACATAATATTCTTCTCCTGGTTTTAATTCATCAAGCATAGAATCCCAAGCATTATACACTGCTTTTAGGCCTCTAGTCATTGTTGCTTTTTGATCCCATAAAATATCAAAATTTGTTCTTAGAGAATCTGCTACTGTTTTGTTTTCAATTTTGAAGATTGATGGATCTTTACTCCAGACAGCATTCATTACAGTGTTTCCCTGCACTATTGTAGAAATAGGCAAAGTCTGTTCTGTTGGATATATCTTTGTTTCACAGCCTTGTTCTTCAATCTCTTTTGCTCTTTTTCTGTTTTTTTCATTGTCTCCATAATATAATAATCTTACATTCTTTGCTTTTTGCCTTATTTCTTTATTCCATTTGACATTATAATCTGACCCTTCTTTTGTAACTGGTTTTGCTGCAAACAAAACTATATCATCTTTTTTTGTTGCTTTATCAATTAAAGAATTCATAGCTGCTTCTACTTGATCTTGGCCTTGATATGTTTGAACTCTTTGATCCCACCATTTTTCAAACTGGATTCTGAAAGATTCTGCAACTTCTTTGTTGTCTATTGCAATAACAAGAGGTTCTTTTGATTCTGGAACTATCATAACTCTGTCTTTGAATATATTTATGGCAGCAGGAGTTGTTTCTGGGATGTATCTTACTTCTGACAAAGGCCTATTTTTAGGAAGAGTTTGCAATTCACCTCTAGCTGCTTCATTAAATATACCTTTCATCTTGATATTTCTCTTTGCTCTAATACGATTAAATCTTGTGAAGAATCTGTTCATTTGTTCTGATCTTGAAGGAATTCCCATAACAAGAAAAACATCCCCTGATTTTAGTAATTTTAAAGCACTTAAAAAAGCAGTTTCAACTCCTTTGTATCCTTTATAGATAGTTGCTTCTGATTTATATTTAGCAATTTTTTGTTTTAGTTCTAATTCAGGCAGGATTTGCTTTAAGTCTTGTTTTTGCTTATTGAATCTTTTTTCTCTTTCTTCCATATAGTCCATTATTCTTTCAGGAGGAGCAGCTTCAAAATACTTGACACCTGCTTTGATTATGAAGCTGACTAAGCCTTTTTGGATTAATTTATCTAATATCTCATATACTTTAGAAGAAGCAACTCTTGATTTATCTACTATTTTGCCTGTTGATGATGAGCCTAGCTCTAGTAAAGCTAAGTAAACCTTGATTTCTGACTTTGTTAAGCCTATTTGTTCTAGTATTTCTATGTTCATAGGGCATTATTGGTTAAAGTTATATATAAAGCTATCGTATTTCTCCCCCCTTAGGGTTAGGTTATCTTTAAATACTAGTTGATACTACTTTAGAATAACAAATAGAAATTGCATCTTAAACTAAGATGCTGTGAATGAAATTTGTGAGGAAAACTTGAGCTAGCGATAGCTCTAGAGGTGAAAAAAATGGAAGTACTAAAAAAAATCAAAAATATTGTGTTAGGAACAGCATTTGCTGCATACTTAGCATTAGGTCTAGGTGGAACAGCACAAGCAGCTGAAACACAACCTATTGAACCAAACCCTATAACATCTGTATCTCCTAAAGATCAAGATGAAGAACAGGGAACTGAAAAACCGTTTGAACCAAGTGGTTCAGTAACACTTGAAACCCACATAAATCCTGATGAAGGAAGTAAAGTAAGATTATTTGGTTTTTATAAACCATGTGAATATCTTAACATTCCTTTTTTACAGGAAATGTCAACAGAAGAAGGCACAGGAGATGTTGTAAGCAATTACTTGCAATTAAGGCCAACTTTCAAAACAGAAGGTATGCCTTTTGGAATTCAAGCAATGGTTGAATCAGGAACAGCATTTGAAGACAGAGTCAGATTAGGTATAGATAAATTCATTAAACATGACTATGGTTGCATAGACTTAAGACTACATCCTTTTTCAACACAAGAAGAAAAAGACTTAAGAGCAGACATTTTTGCTGCATTCAACTTGTTTGATGGAGTAAAACTTGGAACTCTAGTATCTTATAAGCATGACTTAGAAAACAATGAACCTAAGAACCTATACTGGGAAGCTACAATAACAAAAAAACTAACTGATAGACTAGCAGCTGGTTTAGGAGTTAGATACAACGACAACATGATAGCTGACGAACAAAAAACAACACTTTACATAGTCTTACAAGGTAAATTTTAATTTTTTTTCTTTTTATTATATTAAAGAGGTAGATAGAAATGGCAAGAAAAAAACATCACAAAATTGAATGGAAAAGGCTGCTTAGTAAAGCACTTGAAGATGGCATAAAAAAAGCTATAGAACTTATATTGATAGCTCTGATTGTGGGAGCATCAATCAAGCTCATCCTAGTAGCAGTTCCAGCAGTCACATTAGGAGCAGTGATTGCAAAGCTTGCCAAATTAAGATTAATGGGATAGAGTATAGAAAATTTTTTCTTTTTTATTCTTGATAATTTATAGCTCTATTTATATGTTTAATTTCCTCAGGAACTTCTTGGTAGCTCTGAAATGTCAATTCAATCAAGGAAAATTTATCTTTAGGATTTTTTCTGTTCCATTCTGCTATGTTATCTTTCGTTGACAATCTTCTTGAAAGATCATAATCATCACCGCAAGAATCTTTTCCACCCCATGCATGCGAGCCACCAAACACTACAAAAATAATATATCCTCCTTGATTAGCAGCTATCTCTAGAAATATATCTTCTTTTAATTCTGTTTTATCATAAATCATTTCTCTAAAGCTTAAATCTCTTTTGTGTTTTTCTCTGTATCTTGTTCCAGGCAGAACCCTTAATTTTCCTTCAGCACCTAATTTTAAAAGAGCACCCTGTATGTATAATTCTTTTTCATACTCTTGAACTTCTTTTAATTTTCTTCTTTTTTCTTCAAGCAGTCTTTCTAATCTATCTTCTGGGTTTATTGCAAGAGTATGTTCAATATTTCTTATATCTTCTTTCAGTAAACTCTCATGATATTTATTCATATCATCTATTATTCTAAAAAAACGTATGAAAATTCCAGCCCAGATTTCATCATTTATTTCCTCTTCATGAGCACTTCTTAATCTTACATCTTTGCTTTTTGTAAAATAATCACCTGATAAATATATCTCTCTCTGAACATTAAAGATTAATCTTCTATCTTCTTCTGAAGGTTTTTTTTTGGAATGCGCTTGTCTTGCATGGATTAGCAGATATTTTGCACCTGGAGTTAAATATTTCTTTACAGATCTTACTACATCAGTTCCAATATCTTCATTTATCTTATCTTCATTTGGAAACCTCATTAATGCTCTATTTGCTCTTGTAATCCTTTGATCTAAATCAAAATCAACTGGAGCAACAATATTGTTTCCTCTTTGAACCATTTCTCCATAGCTTCTGTATATTGTACCGCATCCAGCACTAAACAAAAATGGAAGTAACGCTATTTTTTCTATAATTCTTTCTAGTCTGCTTTTCCTAACATAAATCATATTTCTGGAGCTAATACAAGTAGTATTTAAATCTTCTAAAAAATCCTAATGTTTAAATAAAACCATTTAATATCTTTATATAATGGCAGACATGCTTGATAGATATAGGGGACAAATTGGAAATAAAACTGCAGATGTTATTTACAGATTAGCAAAGAGAGCAAGGCTACCTAGAAATAAAAAAGTTTATAATGCAGGTGCAATTGATATTGACCTGGAAAAAGCTGCAGGCTATAAAGGGCCTAGAAAGATTTCTATGCTTGACTTTTTCTTGATGAGAGATGAAAGCCCTGATTCTGAGATTGGAAGATTTCTTTTTCATGACCAGCAGTCTGTAACAGAGCCTCATCTACTTCCTGATTGTGTTGTTGCTAGGGAGAAAGGAGATGATGTTATTGCTGATATTAGAATTCCTGTAAAAGATGAAATTATGAGATTTTATATGGGTTTTTTAGATAAGATTTGCATGAAAGGAGATAACCCTTTAACTTATGGAGAAACAGTTCATGCAGATGCTGATATTATTTATCATGTTAATGACAGACTGATGTCTGGAAAAGCAATTGCAGAATCCAAACTAAATGAAGGCAAATATGCAAATAGAATTAGGGAAAATCTTTACAATAATGACAAACTAGCTGAAATTTTAAGGGATGAAAAAAGAGAGAAGGATGTTATTACAGAAGCAAGAAGAATTGCAGAAGCATGCGGCTTTAACCCAGACCATGCAGAAGAATTTGTAAGATGGATGATGAATGTTACATTAAGAACTGTTGAAGTTGAATATCTGCGAAGGAAACTGGGCAAAACTAAGGATTAATTCTTGGCATATATTCCATATATTTTTTAACTACTAAAAGGTAAGTATAAAGCAAAAACTTTATAAATGGGTCAAATTATTTTGTGATTATGGAAAGACTAGAACAACTTATGCAGGGTTTTGTAAAAAAGAATGTACATTTATCTTTAAGAAACTTTAATGATATGGATTCTCCTGTGCAATGCAGTTCTGATATACAGATATCTCCTGATAAGGATAATCGGCCTAACATAATAAAAAAAACTAAAAAACTAAAAAAGAGGGCTGCAAATCCAATAAAAATGCTGTGGGAATATTTTCAATACGAAGCTTTAAGCAGAGTATTCACACACTACCAGGTAGATAATGAAGCTGTTAATGTAGTTGTTCCTAAACCTTATGCTGTAATGCCAAAAGATTATACTCTTTTTACTGAATTTATGCCTGGTTTTATTCTGAAGATATTTGGCAAAAAAATGGATAAAGGAGTAGTTGTTATGCATTATAATGGGGACGAAATGCCAGCAGAATGTTCAGTAGCGTTTCATCTTGGTTATATTTCAAGAATAAAAGAAATAGAAGGGATATATCATTCTGATTTTGATTTAAGGCATATAATTTATGATGTTGAGGGTGTAGGAATTTCTATGTTTGACCTTGAAAATACAAGATTTGTGGGAGATGGAAAAACAGTAGTAGGAGAAACAGCTTTTATGAAGAGATTATGGTTTGACTTTGCTACTGATGGAAGAGGCTGCAGTAGAGAAGAATTAGAAAGACACTATCAAGAAGGAAGAGAAACTGTAAAAAGACCTACAACCCCCAGGTATAGAAAAACTCTAGAAGAAGTAGGAGAAGAGTATGGTGTTAGAATAAAGTTCAATGGTATGATAGATAAAGTAGATGTTAAATTACAAAAACCTAAAATACGTAGATAAATTTTTTAAATAATCTTTAATTCTTTGATATTATGTTAAAAGAACATTCTAAAAGGAAGAAGGAGATAAAGAAAAGACTGAAAGAGTTTGCTTCTGTTAAAAGCAAGGATGTGTTTTATGAGCTTTGTTTTTGTTTGTTAACACCTCAATCAAATGCTAAGAAATGTGATAAAGCAGTTAAATTGCTTAAGGAGAAGGATTTTTTTAATAAGGGATTTAATCCTGTTGGGGTTTTGAAAAAATATACTAGATTTCATAATAATAAATCTAAATATTTGATTGATCTGAAAAAGAATTTTTCTTGTCTTAAGTTTGAAAGAGATTATTTAGTTAAGAATGTTAAAGGTTTGGGCTTGAAAGAAGCTAGTCATTTTTTGCGTAACATTGGTTATAGGAATTTGGCAATACTTGACAGGCATATTTTGAAGAATTTGGCTGAGTTAAAAGTTATTGATAATGTTCCTAAATCTTTAACTGCAAAAAAATATTTTGAGATTGAAGATAAATTCAAATCTTTTTCTAAGAAAGTAAAGATACCAATGGATGAGTTGGATTTATTGTTCTGGAGCATGGAAACAGGAGAAGTTTTTAAATAGAACTTTGTTCTCCTAAGAATTCAAATACTTTGAAGATTTTTTTCTTTAATTCTCTCATGAATTCAACTTTTTCTTGTGTACTTAATTTAACATATTCCTTGCTGGGTCCATACATTTGTTGGGCTTCATTAATTAGTCCAATGAGTTTTTGTTTATTATTTCCTGTATATCCGCTTGCTATATATCTTAAAGGAGCAATTGCTCTGACAGCAGTAGCACCATACTTAAGAACATTTGTTTGGTAATATTCATTAAACCATTTATGCTTTTCTTCTTGTTCACCTCTCCAAGCTCTTCTAGCTTTATGGTTGTCAAAATCATCAACAATGTAAGGAGCTTCTAGAAAATCTTTTAAACATTGTAAATCATCTTTGGCTTCTTCTCTTTCTTCTTCAGCCCATAAACTATAATCTAATTCTGGAAATGCCCATGTTTCTCCTGGATGAATATTTATTACATGTGGGTCTTCAAGTAGAATTTCTTCGATGTTCATAGATAAAAGAGTCAACAGTTATTTTTAAAGGTTGGTGAAATTATAGAAGAAGTTTTAAATAGCTTTTTTCCAGGTTTCAAAATCTATGAGATATGCTCTTTGTCTTTGTGGAGACCAGATAGTGTTTCCTTCCCATGAATAATCACCAGGCACAAATCCTGCTTCTCTTGCTTTTGCAATCTCAGCATCTCGAAGCGCTTTTGCAGTTTCCTGTGTTTCAGGAGACAATCCATTTAAAGTTCTTCCTGGCACATATTCCATAACAAAAGCAGGATGATTTCTATAAGAAACACTGCCTAAATCAACTGAAACTTGAAAAACACCCAATGGTTTTGGAACTGATACTCCTGAATCGTACAATCCTTTTGCAATGCTGCATTCTTCTTCTAAACTTCTTAATGACATTCTGCTAGGTGGATTTTCCAAATGGAGTTTTGCAGCATGAGAAGCAGATAATCTTAAAACTAAGCAGATTCCATTATCTCCTACTATTACTGGGTCTTCTACTATATCCCATGTTCTAAGTTTAGGCATAGAAAAAAAAGAATTGGTTTATTTAAAAAGTTTTTTAAAAATTATAGCTAACTTCTAAATCCAGATCTTCATATGTTCTGGATTCAAAGTTTTTTCTTACAAATTCTAAGAAATCTTTCATTTTGTCTTTGTGAGAAATAACATTATGCGCTGTGATGATTGCTTTTTTTGATAGTTTTATTGATTTTAGATATTTTAGATAGTCTTTTTTTACTGCATCAATGAATACAAAGTCAAATTCTTGATCTAAATTAGGGATTATTTTTAATGCATCACCTTGGATCATGTTAATATTATCTAATTCTGCTTTTTTGAAGTTTTCTTTTGCTAGTTTTATTTTTTCTGGATTGTTTTCTATTGTTGTAACTAGAGTTTCAAACTCTTTTGCAGCAGATGCTAACCAGATAGTTGAATAACCATTTGACATTCCAACTTCAAGAATATTATTTGGCTTGAATTGTTTTATTAATTGATTAAGAAATTCTCCGCATTCTCTGCTGATGTTAAACATAGAATGCTCTTTGCCAAACCCTTCTAATTCTCTTAATAATTCTTGCATAATTAATTAGAATTGAAAAGAATTTAAATATTTACCCAAAATTAAATTAATCTAAGAAAATAAAATCAAACGATCTAAGTTTGGAATTATTTTTAAATAGGAATCATCATTTCTTGTTTTTTAAATCATTTGTGATTAATAATACTTCTTTTCCGTGAAATAAATAAATTCTTTTAGCTTTAAGATTGAATGGTTTTTTATTTAAATGCAATGATCTCCATTCACCTATCTTAATATTTTTATTTGTTTTATAATTGGAATAATCATTTATTAAAAGAACATATTTGAATTTTTTTAATTTTGGTAAAAAAGATGTTATTGTTTTATTCGGCCAATGTTGTAAAACATCTTTTAAAATAACTAAATCTGCATCAGGAATTTTTTTACATTTCAAAATATCACATTCATAAAATTGAATATTTTTCTTACTATATTTTCTTTTATTAGACTTTATTACTGATCTAACTATGTCAAAACCAGTATAATTTATATCATCCCACTTTATGAATTTTGAAAACTGCCAATCTCCACATCCTATATCTAAAACACTCTTAATTTTCCTCTTTTTCATAAAGTCTTCTAAGAATATCCTATAACTTTTGGTATTTTCTGGAAGTGAACCTACTCCAGAACCACTACCCCACTGATTTTCATTATAGATATCTCCAAAAGTTTTTTTAATGCCTAGTAAATATTTATATCTTAATGGCAATCTACCTTCTAAAAATATTGCTTTCAATAATGGAGTTCCTTTTGCGTTTTGTTTGATAGATATTTTAGTTTTTTTTGACATTTCCTTTAATACCTCCTAAGATAATTTAATAACAATTCATATTCCTTATCAAATATTTTTTTATCTTCTTCTTTCAAATAGCGTATATCATTATCAAATGTATGGGTTATTATATCTTTTGTCCAAGTATGTTTTCTTTTTTTAGCGATATCTTTTAAAATTTTATTTAATTTATTGGTTGACAAAATATGATTTGCATTTTTTAATTTCCATTCTCTTGGTCTAAATTTTTTATAATTTTCTAGCATATAAATCATTTTTTCTGGAAGTTCATCATCATCGCTAAGCACACCTGTTTTTTTATTAATATATTTTAAATTTTCTCCTTTTATGTTTTTATTAATTATTACTGGAAGACCTAATGATAATGCTTCCCCTATAGACCTACATTGCCCTTCTCTATCTGATAAATGCACAAATATCTTATTTTTTGAAATATGCTTCAATGGTCGCTTATTTGATTTAAAATAGACCTCAACTATTTTTTGAAGATTATACTTTTTAATGAGGTTATTAATATATTCCTTATATTTAGAGGATATATTAAACAATGTAACCTTAATATTTCTTTTTTCTTTCAAATATGAAATTGCTTTTAAAAATAATTCATGCCGCTTGCGTTGTGATATATTTCCAACAAAAGCAAAATCATATATCTTTTTATCAGCATTATTTATAAAAATGTAAGTATCTGTCCAATTACCAGATCCTAAATCTTTATCAATAACAATATTTGATTTGATTTTTTTGAAGAAGATATAATCTCTTTCATCAGGCAGTATCAAGATTATATCTAGTTTTCCATTTATATATGAATAGAAAGTTTCATCTGGGATTGTACACATATTTGTTTCAATAACTAAATAATATTTTTGAGATATTTTGTCAAGATTAAAGATTATTGGAAATGCTCTTTGTAAATCCCATGTGATATACAAAACCCCTCTTTCTCTTTTTTCTTTATTGAATTTTTTTAATATTAACATTTCTTTTTTTAGTTTTTCTAGAAAATCTTTTTTACTAAATTTTTTTCCGAAATATCTATCTTTAGTTATATCTTGATTATTTTTTATATAATCTAGGTATAATTTGTTTTCTTTAGAAATTTTAGGTATTTTTCCTTTAATCCAAACATAATTCTTTAATAAATAATCATGTCTTAATTTAGCTTTTTTGATCAGACTATTGTTTTCAAATAAATTAAATCCTCTTCTTAATCTAGTCCATCTAATTATTGTGCAATAGTAGCCCAGTGCCCTATAAAAATCTTTTTTGATTTCATATTTTTTT
>JAHWIM010000065.1 GCA_019322535.1 Candidatus Woesearchaeota archaeon | reverse complement strand
TTGAAAAGTATAAAGAAGCTATTAGAAAAGAAAAAGGAGAAGATTTTCCACAAGAACCAAAAAAACAATTACAAATGGCAATAGATGCTGTATTTGGTTCATGGAATAATCCAAGAGCTATAACTTATAGGAGAATTAATGATATCAAAGGATTGTTAGGAACAGCTGTTAATGTTCAAACAATGGTATTTGGTAATATGGGGGATGGCTCTGCGACAGGAGTTGCTTTTACTAGAGATCCCTCAACAGGAGAAAACAAGTTCTATGGAGAATTCTTAGTAAATGCTCAAGGAGAAGATGTTGTAGCAGGAATAAGAACACCTCAACCAATTGTAGAATTAGAAAAAATAATGCCTGATTGCTACAAGCAAATAGTTGAAATCTACCAAAAACTAGAGGAGTATTACAAAGACATGCAAGACATGGAATTTACAATACAAGATGGTGAATTATTCTTCTTACAGACAAGAACAGGAAAAAGAACAGCTGCAGCTGCAGTAAGAATTGCAGTTGAAATGGTTGATGAAAAATTAATAACAAAAGAAGAAGCTTTGATGAGAGTTGATCCAAATGCTCTAGATCAATTATTACATCCACAGCTTGACCCAGTTGCAAAACAAGAAGCAAAAGTACTAGCAAAAGGATTACCTGCTTCACCAGGGGCAGCTGTAGGAGAAGCTGTTTTTACAGCAGAAAAAGCTAAAGATTTAGCAGAAGAAGGACATAAGGTTATTCTAGTCAGAACAGAAACATCTCCAGAAGATATTGAAGGAATGAATGCAGCAAAAGGTATTTTGACTGCAAGAGGAGGAATGACATCCCACGCAGCTGTTGTAGCGAGAGGAATGGGAAAATGTTGTGTAGCTGGATGTGGAGATATAACTGTAGATGAAAAAGCAGGACAATTCTCAGTTGGAGATATTATTATCAAAGAAGGGGAGTTCATAACTTTAGATGGTTCAAAAGGAGAACTATTCAAAGACAAAATTCCAGTAGTAGATCCAGAACTATCAGGAAATTTTGGAACTTTAATGGAATGGGCAGATGAAACTAAAAAACTAGGTGTAAGAACAAATGCAGACACTCCAAAAGACGCAGAAGTTGCTGTTAAATTTGGTGCAGAAGGAATTGGATTATGTAGAACAGAGCATATGTTCTTTGAAGGAGAAAGAATAAAAGCTGTTCGAGAAATGATTTTGTCTAAGGATTTAGAAGGAAGAAAAAAAGCACTATCAAAATTACTTCCTTTCCAAAAACAAGATTTTATAGGATTATTTAAAGTAATGAAAGATAAACCAGTAACAATAAGGCTTTTAGATCCACCTTTACACGAATTCTTGCCTCAAGAAGAAAAAGATATTCAAGAATTAGCAAAAGAAATAGGAGTTACAGTTGAAAAATTAAAAGCAAAAATCTCAGAATTGCATGAATTTAATCCAATGCTGGGTCATAGAGGATGTAGATTAGGAGTGTCATATCCAGAAATAACAGAAATGCAGGCAAGAGCAATCTTTGAAGCAGCAGTTGAAACAGGAGCAGTCCCAGAAGTAATGATTCCATTAGTAGGGCATGTAAAAGAATTCACAAATCAAAAAGAAGTTGTTGTCAAAGTAGCAGAAGAAGTAATGAAAGGCAAACCATACAAAATAGGAACAATGATAGAGGTTCCAAGAGGAGCATTAACAGCAGATGAAATTGCAAAACATGCAGAATTCTTCAGCTTTGGAACAAATGACTTGACTCAAATGGGTTGTGGATTTAGTAGAGATGATGCAGGAAAATTCCTTAAAGAATATGTAGAAAAAGGAATCTATGAAAAAGATCCATTCCAGGTTCTAGATCAAGAAGGAGTTGGACAATTAGTTAAGATTGCAGTTGAAAAAGGCAAAAAAACAAGAAAAGACATCAAATTAGGAATTTGCGGCGAGCATGGCGGAGAGCCAAGTTCAGTTGAATTTTGCCACAGGGTTGGATTGACTTATGTCAGTTGCTCACCATACAGAGTACCAATTGCAAGGTTAGCTGCAGCTCAGGCTGTATTAAGAAAAGAATAAATTTCTTTTTCTTTTTTTTATTCAAAAAAAACATTTAAATAATAGAACTTCTTTTATCGCTATGATGAAAAAAAAGAGTATGATTTATCCAATACTGCTTATTCTTCTTAGTGGAATTGCTAATGCTGCTGATCATTATATTTCTGACTGCAATGCAAACTGGATTAGCGGAGATACTTATTATTTAACAGATAATATAACTCCAGAAGACTTGATTTGCATGGATATAGATCAAGATAATATAACTCTTGACTGTCAAGGCCATGAAATAAGTGGAGATATCGGTGTTGTAGGAGTTTATATAGATGCAGAAGGAGTAATTATCAAAAATTGCACTCTAGATGGTCTTCTAATAGGACTAGAACTAGCTTCTAATTCAGAAAATAATATTAGGAATAGTTTATTTATTAACAATCAACAAGAAGGAATTAAAAAATACTCAAGTAATGACTACTTTGAATGTGTTCTTGCATGTGATAATGCCCAGGAAAACCCTTCTGCTTATTATGATTTTGATGACCAGGGCAGTGATAATGAGTTTTCAACAATTATTTGTGATAAAGATAATCCTTCAGATATCTGCACAGAAGAGTGTGTAAGTTGTGAGAGTGATGATGATTGTAGTAGTGAATATATATGTAGAAATTATTTCTGCTTTCCTGAATCATGTTTAGAAGGAGAACCATACTGCGGAGATGGTATTGTAAACCAAGATTCAGAACAATGTGACAAAAACGATGATGATTTTTGCCCTAATCTCTGTCAATCTGATTGTACTTGTTTAGCAGCGTTCCCTAAAATGCACTTTCCTCAATTTCCTGATCCAGAAGGGTGGGATGTGAATGCAACTTGGCCACATATATTAGCTGATGACTGGCAATGTAATGAGACAGGAAATATTACAGATATACATATATGGGGCTCTTGGTATAATGATTCAATTGGTAACATTGATAGCATTCATTTAAGTATCCATAGCGATATTCCTGCTGATGTAAGCCCCACAGAATATAGTATGCCTGGTGAACTGTTATGGGAATGTGACCTAAGTTCTGAAGAATTTAATATAACTGAACTAAGGGAAGGAATACAAGGCTGGTTTGAACCTCCTTTTTACTATGAATATCCTGATCATAACCTTACTCACAGAATTGACATATTAAATCTTTTATCTTGTGAAGAACCTTTCTGGCAATTTGAAGGAGATATTTATTGGTTAGATGTCTCAGTAAATACAACAGAAGGTTGGTGGGGTTGGAAAAGTTCAATAGAGCAATGGAATGATGATGCAGTATATTGGAATGGCACTGGATGGGAAGAATTAAGAGACCCAAAAACAGAATTTACAACCTCTCTTGATTTAGCATTTATGGTAACAGGAGAACCAATATTCGTAGAATGTTTGACTGATGAAGACTGCCCTCCAGGTTATATCTGTGTTCATGAAAGTCCAGGTGTATGTAGACGAGC
Organism: Candidatus Woesearchaeota archaeon; assembly: GCA_019322535.1. Classification (GTDB taxonomy): domain Archaea; phylum Nanobdellota; class Nanobdellia; order Woesearchaeales; family WJKL01; genus JAHWIM01. The sequence goes on along the minus strand of JAHWIM010000065.1, from coordinate 10,255 downwards.
ACCAGTCCCCCCTATTCCAGAATTTTCAATATATGGTATTATAATTGCTTTCCTTGTTATCAGTCTTGTTATGGTTTGGATTATAAAGAAAAGAAAATAATTTAAATAGTATAATTCTTCTCTCTCTAAAGGTGATATTATGGCAAAAGCTTTAATTGTTGTTTCACAAACTGATTTTCAACCAATAGAATATAAAGATACAAGAGATGAGTTAGAAAAAGCAGGCATTGAAGTAGAAGCAGCTAGCTTTGAAAAAGCAGAAGCAATTGGTGCTGATGGAACAAAAATAGATGTTGATGTTGCTATTAAAGAAGTGAATATTAATGATTATGATGCAGTTGTTTTAATAGGAGGAGATGGTGCTGCCAAACAACTAGTTGGCAATCCTGATGTTATTGAATTAGTACAAAGTGCTGATAACAGTCACAAAATTGTTGCAGCAATTTGTATCTCTCCTGTTATCCTTGCACAAGCCAGATTGTTAAAAGATAGAAAAGCAACTGTCTGGAATGGAGATGGCAAACAAGAAGAAATCTTAGCTGCAGAAGGTGCCAAGTATGTTGAACAAGATGTAGTAGTTGATTCAAAAATTGTTACTGCAAATGGTCCACCAGCTGCAAAAAAGTTTGGAAAAACAATAGCAGATATGTTAAAAGAATAAAGAATATTATTTCTTCAATTTAAATATAATGTGTTTACAAGGATCTAAAATATGATATCTAAACTTCTTAGATTTAACAATAGCAATATTATTGTTTTTAATTAATTCTTGCCATGATTTAATATTCAAAAATTTATAAGGCAAATTAACACCATAGGGCTTATTACCAATATAATCTGCATACTTTAACAGTAAAAAATCAATCCTATTATCCCAATAATTGTCTTTAATAAGAATATGTTTTTTAGATACTCTTTTTGCTTCTTCAATTATTTTTTGGGGATTCTTATCATGGTGCAAAACATCAATAATCATAACACAATCAAAAGAATTGTCTTTAAAAGGTAGCTTTTTACCATCATATTTTTTTATTGGAATAAATGTTTTTGGTTGAATGTGTGTGTCAACTCCAACAAATTTAATATCAAGTTTATGTTGAATATTTTTAGCTAATCTGCCGCATGAAGCACCAATATCTAAAACTGTTTTACTTCCTCTAAGATAAGGTATTAAAATCTTTGTAAGGGAATTAAATCTTAGTGGAAAGAATATTTTTTCATCCAATAATTTAAGAAACGATTTCATAAAAAATACAATGATTATAGTAATTTAAAAATGTTTGCTAAAAATTTTATAAACTCTAAAAAGAACATAAAACCATAACATTTATATCATAACCTCCTCTCTTAAATTAAATATGAAACATGTAATTTTTACAAGTTCAGATTCAAAATATGGGGATTTTTTGATAAATCATTGGCTTCCATCATTAAAAGATAATGTTAATCTAAATAAAATAGATATTGTTATTTTAGACTATGGTTTAACAAAAGAACAAATTTCAAAACTCAAGGGAGTTAAGATTTACAAAGGAGTAAGAAACGGGCATGTATGTGCAATCAGATTCAGAGGTATGTTAAAATTTCTTGAAAAAAATAAATACGACCAAGTTCTATCAATAGATGGCGGGGACATTATTTTCCAAGATGATTTAAAACAAGCTTTTGAGAATTATAAAAATCATTTTCGAGTAGTTTGTGAAGATTTCCATTTTCCTTTTGAAGATTTTTTTGTGAAAAACTTTTTTAAAAAAACTGATATTAAGAAAATAAAAAAAACACTTAAAAATAAAAAACAGATCAACGCAGGAGTTATTTTTGGGCCTTATTCCAAATTCAAGAAACTTTGCAAAGAAATTAACACCCTATTAATAAATAAAAACAATTTTGGCCCTGATCAGGTTGCAGTTAATTACATCCTGTACAAGGATGGATTTAAGAATTTGGATAAAAAATATAATTTTGTTATTATCGCAACAAATATAAAAAACAAATTTTTTATCGAAAAAGGAGTATTTTATTTAGAAAATGGAGAGAAAATAGCTATTGTCCATAACGCTGGAAATAAACCCTATTTCAGACCAATTAAAAATTTTGGTTATGGTCCTAGTTACAATAAAATTAAAAAGCCCACTTACTTTATTGTAAGAAACTTTATTAGAATGATACATTTTTTTAAAAAAAAGAGGTCATAAATGAAAATAGCAATATTTACAGATACATTTCTACCAGATGTAAATGGAGTTGTAACTTCTGTAGTCAATGCCTCAAAAAAATTAGCTAAAAAAGGACATCAAATCTATATATTTACAGTCAAATCAAAAAAAGAAGTTAAAATCAATTTAGGAAAAAATATACATATAGAAAGATTCAAAAGAATGCGTTTCATAAAATATCCTGATTTTACTCTTGCAATGCCTAAATATATAACGTGCCTTAGAAGAATCAAGAAAATAAAACCAGACATAATTCATATCCATACGCCTTCTCTTCTTGGATGGAGTGCTATTCTTTCTGCAAAAGCTTTTAGTATACCTATAGTCGGAACTTATCACACTCTGCTTCCAGATTTTCTTAAATATTTCCCGCTTCCTAAAGTAGAAAAACTAAAATTAATGAAAAAAGCAACTTGGACATGGACAAGAAAATTCTATAATAGATGCGATTTAGTTACAACACCTTCTCTTGCAATGAAAAAAGTGTTAAGAAAACACAGGCTAAAAAAATCAATCACAGTACTATCAAATGGAATTGATACTAATAGGTTTAAGCCAAAAAAAGTTAAAAAATCAGGAACAAAATTACTTCACTTAGGAAGAATATCATATGAAAAAAATGTTGATGTTGTTTTAAAAGCATTCAAGCTAATACTAGAGAGAAAACCCAAAATCATATTATATTTAGCAGGGCATGGCCCAAATCTAAAAGAACTTAAAGCACTAGCTAAAAAATTAAAAATAAATAAAAACGTAAAATTCTTAGGTGTAGTAAAAGGCAAAAAACTAGTTAATGTATACCGAACATCAGACATTTTCATAACAGCTTCAACAGTTGAAACAGAAGGGCTTGTTATTCTAGAGGCAATGGCTTGCGGTTTGCCGATAATCGGAGTAAATGTTCTAGCAATCCCAATTATAGTCAAGCATAACAAAAACGGGTTTGTTGCACCTCCTCATAATGAACGCCAATTAGCTGATTATACTATAAAACTTTTAGAAAATAAAAATCTAAGAGAAAAATTTGGAAAAGAATCCCTAAAAATAGTTAAAAAATATTCTTTAGACAACATCATAAATGAATTAGAAAGAATTTATAAAAGACTAATTACCTAAAAACTCTATATTCTTTGTATCTTTTACTTCGAAAAATAAATCCGCTTGCAACATCCCATGTCCATTTTATATATCCTTTTTTCTCATGCCCTCTCATTGATGTTTTTATAAAGCTAGAAGTTATATATTTTACTTTTCCTTGTTTCATTATCTTTTTTAGCAAAGTGCTATCTTCTGCTATATTCAATTTCTCATCATAGCCTTTAATTTTTTTGAAAACATTTTTTCTGCAGAATGTTAAAGAGTGAGGAAGCAAGTAAAGATAGTTATATAAATGGCCTAACCACCAATAAATTCTTGTTTTTAGTTTTTTGTTGTCTCCAAAAGTTTTGCAAACTCCTCCAATATATCCTTGTTCAATTATTTTCTTAATATCTTTCAATAAATTCTCAGACATAACACTGTCAGCATCAAAGAAAACTAATACATCTCCTGCTGCATGCTGGGAACCTATATTTTTGCTTATTGATACTGATTTCTTTTTAACATCAAAATATTTATCAGTATATCTTTTAGCAATATCGAGTGTTTTATCTGTGCATCCATTTGCAACAACAATTATTTCATAGCTAGAATAAGTCTGCCTTTTAATTGAATTTATTGCTCTTCTTATGTACTTTTCTTCGTTATATGCTGGAATTATAATTGATATTTGTGGTTTTTTCATTTTTGCATCAAATCTAAAAAGTTTGCAGCCCAAAGCATGCTTTCATCAGTATGATAAAAGAATGTTTTGTAGATACTTCCATTAGCATTAAAAACCTCTAAATAGTTTTTATGCTTTTCTATTAAATTTTTATATCTTTGTATTAATAAATTATATCTGGTTTTATTAACTTTTCTTAATAATTCCAAATATAAAGGACCCATATGAATCCAGATAGCGCTTCCTTCATAGTTTGGAACAAATATCTTTTCAATAAAGGTAAACTTTTTGCCTTTTCTTTCTTCAGAGTATTTCAAAGGAAAAGGTTCATCAAGTTTTTTTTCAATTATTTTATTTATTGTTGATTTTAACATCTTTTTATCAGTAAAAACTCCTGTCCAAAATGGATAGATATTAGCATCTCCTGCAACAAATTTATTTCCACTTAAATCATCTAAAAAATACTCTCCTGTCCAAAATTTTTCTTTTATGATTTTTTTTAGATTATACTCCTTAAAAGGATTTTCAAATTTTAACTTATCTAATTCTTTGCTAAGCATAGCAACCATTATATTATTATAACAAGAACTATTCCTTACTGAATGGTCTTTCATTGAAGAAAAAAAGGTGTTTTCTTTGACTATTCCTTTATCTTTATCAAAAACAATATCAAAAAACTTCTTAACTTCTGTTTCTAAAAAAGGTTTATATTTTTTAATTAGATTTTTAGCATTTGCTAACCTTAAACTTCTCATCAAATAAGCCAGACTGTCAGGAGAATAAGTATAAACATCTAAAATCCTTCCTCTTGGATCAATAGTTGTGGTAATTCTTTTGTTTTTTGAATAAATTCCTAGAGCATAGTCTAATGTTTTGATTACTTTATCCTTATATCCTAGATTCAACAAAGAATGAGTGCACCATCCAAAATCTCTTGCATAAAATTCGCAAAAATGGCCTGCACTAACCTGAAAATATCTTCCATTCCAGCAGTCTTCAATTATCTGCCTACAAATCTGTTTAACATCTCCTTTGTATTTCTTAACTCCTTTAAATTTCACTCTAAAAGAACGTACTATTATCCTTGCTCCCTCTAATAAAAATATTGGACTTAACATTAAAATAATAAAAATAGCTTTGATTTAATAAAATTTCCTAATCTTTTTAAACATCTTACTACTATAATTGACATGATTAAAAGACTTGATGAAATAGCTCAAAGAGAATTTGATGAAAGAGTAAGAAAAGCAAAGAGATCAAACTCTCTAAAAACCAACATTTTTGGTAGAAAAATCAATTGTCCAACAAGAAATAATTTTACAAATGTTTTATCCATCATACCTTATCACGATTCAACTATGGCTGTTGTTAAATCAGCGTCTCTTTCTTCAAGAATAAGATATTGGGGGACAGTGAATCTTTTTCAGTACGCTGGTTTGGTAGGTTATCAAGACGCATCTAATTTAACTAGAATCCAACAAGAGAAGTCAAAATTAGAATTGCTCTATTCTAAAGGTTGTAACGTCCCTGAATTAATACATACAGCTGTTGATGGTGTTGTAATTACAGAATATCTTGAAGGAAAAGCTTTTGATTCTTTAGATGGAAAGGGTAAAGTAGAAGCTCTAGAAAAAGGAACCAAATCATTACAACAAATTCATCAACATTGCCTGCATGGAGACCCTTCTGTTCAAAACATGGTTATACTCAATAAAGGTGTTTATTGGGTAGATCCTGAATTTATATTAGATCCAAGTGTGCCATACATAGACCTGCTAGCTCAGGAATTAGTGTTATTCATAAAATCAGCTGCAAAACATACAGGAATGGCACAACCCACAGTAGAAATTATTTGTGAATCATATGATAATCCAGAAGTACTAGAAAGAGTTCTACGCCATAATAAAGTAAAAAACTGTCTATACAGATGGATAGTCCACCAGGTTAGTTATGAATTAGCTGCTCAAACAAAACAAGCAGTAGATGAACAGATAGGAAAAATGTTAAAACGTGCCTGGGGAGATTCGAACTCCCGATCTTTTCCTTAGGAGGGAAACGCCTTATCCAGACTAGGCTACAGGCACATAATAGATACTCTATATAGATAATATTTTTAAAACTTATTGATTTTATATCTAATATGTATAAAATCAAACAAATTCCAGAAGATTTCTTTGTTAGAGAAATTCCCAAATATGAACTAAATGAAGAAGGAGGATATACTTATTTTACTTTAAAAAAGAAAAACAGAACTACTTTAAGTGTTATCTCAGAAATAGCTAGAAAATTAGATATCCTATTGAAAAGAATTGGTTTTGCAGGAACAAAAGACAAAGTAGCTGTAACAGAACAATTAATCTCAATTAAAAATGTTAAATTACCAGATATTGGAAAACTAAATCTAAAAAATGCTCATTTAGAATTAATCGGTAAGGGTGAAACACCAATATCTTTAGGAGATTTAGAAGAAAATTACTTCAGGATTATTGTCAGAAATCTTCCAACAAAAAGAATCTTAATTAAAACAGTAAAAAACATACTAAATCTATTTGGGCCGCAGCGTTTTTCAGAAAAAAATATAGAAGTTGGAGAAGCGCTGTTAAAAAGAAATTTTGGCAAAGCAGTTGAATTAATAGATCATAAAAAAGTTAAAGACTATCTTGAGATAAATCCAGGCGATTATATCGGTGCAGTTAGAAATCTTCCTTTAAAACTAAGAAAATTCTACATACATGCTTATCAAAGCTATATCTGGAATTTAACAGTAGAAATTTACATAAAGAATAAAAGCCCAATCAGAAATGAAAAAATTCCAATTGTTGGCTTTGGAACAGAATTAAAAAATGATGCAGTTGGAGCAATAATAAAACAAATTCTAAAAAAATTAGGAATTTCTCAAAGAGATTTTGTCTTAAAACAATTCCCAGAAATAAGCTCAGAAGGCTCTGAAAGAGATTTATTTATAACACCAAAAGATTTCAAAGTTATAAAAATAGAAGAAGATGAATTAAATCCAAGGAAATTCAAAGCAATGATCTCTTTTTCTCTTCCATCAGGAAGCTACGCTACTGTTGTCATTAAAGAATTATTTAAAAAATAAAAAAATTATTTACATTTATGCAATATAAAGCATAGTCCCACTAAAATAAATCCAACAGTATACCAGCTTATATTCCAGAAAGCCCATATGCCTAAATCTTGCAGTAAAAATAATATTCCTACAATAAGAGCTATTAGGGCTAATCCTTTACATAAACCTGTTCCACAAATTGGACATGTACATGCTGCTTCTTTTGCCATAATATTCACCTCATTCAGCTTCAATGATCTTAACAACTCTTTTAAAATTATCTTCAGGTGTTCCAGAACTGTCTACTTTTTTAACTCTATGTTTATATTTCAAAATAACAGGTAATGTCTCTTCCTCATAAATACTAAGTCTTTTTCTTATTGCTTCTTCTGTATCATCTTCTCTTTGATAAAGCTCTCCTCCGCATTTATCACATTTTCCTGGAACTTTAGGATGAGGAGCACAAATAGGATCAATATTATAAATCGCACCGCATTTTTTGCATGTTCTTCTTCCAGTTAATCTTCGCATAATCAAATTTTCAGACAAAGTTAATTCAATCATAAAATTAACTTCATTCATCTCATCAAATAAATCTGCTTGTTTTAAATTTCTAGGAAATCCATCTAAAATATAGCCATGTTTAAACTCTTCTTTTTTAACAGCTTCATTAACAACACCAGCAGCAACATCAGGAGGAACAAGATTTCCTTCATTAATGTATTTTTTAGCAATCTTTCCAAGTTTTGTTCCTTCTTTCATTGCTCCTCTCAAAACCTGGCCTGTACTTAATATTGGTATCTTGTATTTCTTACTTAACATAGCTCCGATAGTTCCTTTTCCTGAACCCTGAGGACCAAACAAAATTATTTTCATCCTACATACCTCAATATTTCTTTAATCTTTGTTTCTTTCATCCAGCTCTTTTTTAACTTTTGGACAAAAGGCAATAATTCTTTTTTTAAATCCTGCCATTCTTTACAAGTGTTTTTAATAAATTCAGCTGTCTTTTTATCATTCTCATCTATGCTAGTCTCAATTGAACCTCTATCAATAACCATTAACTTTCTAAATATCTTATAAAGTTCTTCTTTGTCGCTCTCAGAAAAAGCAGTTAATTCATTTAATGTAATTATTGTTGGTTCTATCTGCAGAACACTTTCAAATAGTTTCCCATAAGCTTCAATTTTCTCAGCAATCTTTCTTCTAATCTCTCTTAAAAAGAATTCCTTTTTCTCAATTGTACTAATTTCAAATTCATCATCTAGCTCTTTAAAAGAAGGAAGCTTATATTTTTTCAATAATCCTTCAAGTTTCTTTTTATCTTTTGTTTCCATAGCTAGAAGAACAAACAAACACTATTTAAATTTTACTTATAACTTTCTTTTAAATATACATACCATCTTATCTGATGAAGGTTGTGCTTCTGGCTGAGAAGCTGGTTGTGGCGGCTGAGGTGGTTGTGGTTGCTGCTGTTCTGGATTCTCTTCTTTTTTCTCTCCTTCTAGATTTTCTGATGGTTTTGCTGCTGCACTATTTAGAGCAATAGCTGACACCAAATTCCATCCTTCTAAACCAAAGTTAGTAAGTTCATCTTCACTTCCAGTAATATTTAAATTAATAACCTTATATTCCCACTGTGAATTATTAGAAAGGGCTTTTGCTAATTTCGCCTTGCTTTCTAGTTCTTCTCTTTGTTTTTGTGCTGCTTCTTGCTCTATTTTTTTCTTCTCAACACATTCTTTACAAACAACATTTCCCTGTTCATCTGCCTCAGGTGTTACAAACATCCTAATTTTCTTTCCACAATTTGTACAAGTTTTTGCCATTAAAGCTTTAATAATTAAATTGATATATAAATTTTTATTTAGTAAGGTTTATATATGGTAAACTACAATAACTTATTAAAAAGATGAAAAAAGCAATATTTACAATTATCATTTTATCTATTATTTTAGTAGGATGTCGTTCTCTTTCTCCAGAAGAAGTTTCACATAACAACGCAAAGCAAATAGCCAAGGATTTTTTTTATTTTCTGAGTACCAAAAATTATGATTTAGTCTATGATTCATTAATTCCTGATTTGCAAGTCCAAAGAAATAAATCTGAATTTATGACATTTATTCAAACAGCCCAATCAGATAATTCACTTAATTTTGTTTATAAGTATATTGTTCTAAAAAATGAAAACCTTGCTTATGCTCACTATTCTATTTACGATGAAACTGGATTAGAACTCCAAAATTCAACTTTAGAATTGAATCGAATTGATGGGGCATGGAAAATTAATGGCATGGAAAAATATATTACTAGTTCTTGTATCATTGATGACTGTGCAGCAGAATTAACACCTGTTCTAATTAAATCATTCATAGAAAGATGTTTAGACACAGGCCATAATTATGATCAATGCAAGTATCTCGCAGAAAGAGATTATGAAAATATGGACTTCAGGTGTGATAAATCTACTGGATATAGATGTTATGCAGCAGAATAAAAAGCCCCTGATGGGCCGAGAAGCTCGGGTTGTAAGCCCCTTTCTGTTTCTTCGTTTTTCTTTTTAGTAAGATGCTGAAATATTTAAACTTTTGCATAGAATGTCCAGTGACAATTTTTATTGTATATAACGATGTTAGATTTCCTTGCCTCGGGGAGTGACCTCCAACTGACGAAAGTAAGTTGAGAGTGGAACGACGAGAAATGTGAAGCATTTTGAAGAGTTCTTCAGACAATGAGGCTGCTGGTGATTATTTCCTCTTAATAAAAAAACCAAATATTTATATAAGCAAAATTCTAGGAGATTAAGATGCTAGAAAAAATATTAAAAAAAACAAGTTTAATTGATTTGTTGATCATAGTCATTGCATCATTGGCCATTGTAAGTATCTGGCGAGGGGTTTGGGGGCTTATGGATATGTATTTGCTTCCTGAAAATCCTACATTAAGTCTTCTTATTTCAATTGTTGTAGGATTGGTAATATTATTCACAATTGCTTTTTATAATAAAGAAAGATAAAAAATTATTCTCCTATTATTTTTATTGTTGGTGTCAGTTATACATTTTTTTATAAAATAATATTATATTTAAGTTTTAAAAGTTTTTTCTGAATTGAATATAACGGTGTTATGTGCCCTGACCTCCAACGAGTCCTCCAAAAACTGATAAGTTTTTGAGAGATGACGAGTTGAGAGCTGGAAGGCGCGTAA